>NZ_JBEXTZ010000077.1:0-43358 GCF_040614195.1 Amycolatopsis sp. NPDC006125 | reverse complement strand
CAGAGGTGTTCTCTTACGATGGTGCTGCCGGGCGGCGGTGGGTGGCCGGGCCGGGGGGAGGTGCTGCCGGGCGGCGGTGAGTGGCCGGGCGGCGGGGAGGTGCTGCCGGACGGTGGGTGGTTCGGGTTGTCAGGCTGCGGGAAGGCGGGGTGGTGAGTGGCCCGGCGGCGACCGGGGACGTGGTGCGGCCTGGGCCGGCAGCCGGGGCGGAGTGAATTTCCGGGTGGTGGGCGGGGATTGCCTCGACCGTGTGGACTGGGGCGTCGCCGGGTGGCGGCGCCGGGGCGGTTCGGGTTGCCGTGTAGCGCGGAGGCGTTGCCAGACGGTAGGTGGGTAGCCGGGCGGTGGCGAGGCGATGCCGGTCGGTGGGTGGTTCAGGTTGCCGGGAGGCGCGGAGGCGCTATCGGATGGCGTGGGCGGTCGGGCAGTGCGGAGGCGCTACAGGACGGCGGTGGGCGGCCGGGCCGGGTGCGCGGAGGCGCGACAGGACGGTGGGCGGCCCGGCGGCGGCGCCGGTGGGCGGCCAGTGCTTCGGGTTGTCGGACGGCGGGGAGGCGACATCGCGCGGCGGCGCCAGGTTCAGGTTGGCTAGCCTCAGAGCTGCCGCGCATCCAGCTGTCCAAACGGATTGTCCTCCCGCGCCCAGCGCTCCACCGCCGCCGGAAGCGGACCCCGGCCGATCCAGCCCGCCAGTTCATCGAAACGCGCGGTGTGCACGGCCGCGCGGCGGCGGGCGTAGTCCGCGGCCGAGTCCTTCGTCACCATGAACGCCCAGTCGCTCGACAGGGCCATCGTCGCCTCGCCCACTGCCCAGTCCGCCACCCGGTCGCGCATCTCCGTGCGGGGGAGGGCCAGCAAGCGCTCCTGCAAAGCCGCGTTGTCCGCCACCATGTCGGCCACCTGCTCACCGTCCCAGACGCGCCAGTCCTTGCCCGAACCCCACGACGATGCGGGCAACTCCACGGGCGCACCGACGAGCCCCGCCGAGACCGCGCCCTGCAGCGTCGTCACCCGCACGCCCGCCTCCGGCAGCGCCCGCAGCACGCCCTCCAGCCACGCGGGACCCTCGTGCCACCAGTGGCCGAACAACTCGGTGTCGTACGCCGCCACGACCAGAGCTTCCCGGCCGTGCACGGAACGCAACGCACGCAGCCGCGACACCACCGTCTCCACGAAGTCCTTCACGTGCGTCCGCAGGGTGTCCGCGGCCAGCGCCGGGTCGTACGGCGCCTTCTCCGCGGGCTCCACCTGCTTGCCCGTCACCCGCGACGGCTTCAACCCCACCTCGTGCGCCCACGTGTGGAAATCCCGGTAGTTCGCGTGCCCCGGGTAACCCGCCCGCGGCGACCACACCCGGTACGTGACCTCCAGATCCCGCCCGAAGCACAACACGTCCGTCGAACCCACCGGCCGCGCGAACGCCGTGTCCCCGTGCAACGCCGGACCGTCCACCAGGAACCGCCGCACGCCGGCCGCCGCGTAGTCCTCCTCCATGCCCGGCGCGTAACCGCACTCCGGCGCCCAGATCCCGTCCGGCCGGTGCCCGATCCGCAACTCGGTGTCCGCCAGGCCGCCCCGCAACATGAACTGCCGGACCCGCGGCTGCAGCAACGGCTGGAACGGGTGCGCGTACGGCCCGCCGAGCAACTCCATCACCCCGGAGTCCACAAGGGACCGCAGCACCGGCGAAAACCCGTGGTGCCACCGTGTTTCGAAGTCCTCCAGCGACCGCGTCGCCGTGCGGTACTCCGCCGCCGCCAGCTCCCGCAGCAACGGGTCCTCCCGCCACAGCGTCCCGGCCTGCACCGTCCGCAACTGCCAGTGCCCGAGCCACTCGTGGAACGCCCGCAACGCGTACGGGTCGTCCAGCTGCGCCGCGAGCACCGGCGTCACCCCGAGCGTCAGCACGTCCCGCCTGCCCTCCGCCGCGAACCGCCGCAGCAGGTCCACCACCGGCAGGTACGAGTGCGCCCACGCCTGGTACAGCCACTCCTCGCCGACCGGCCACGACCCGTGGTGCGGCAGCCACGGCAGGTGGCTGTGCAGCACCAGGCAGAACGTCCCCTCCCCGGTCACGGCCGCACCGCCACCGCGACCAGGTCCAGGCTCTCGTCCACCCGCTCGCCGTGAATCTCGAAGTCCGAGGCGCGGATCGCCGCGACGTCCGCCAGCAGCTCCGGCGGCCACGGCGCCTGCCCCGGCAGGTGTCCCATCACGACTTCCAGCTGCGCGTCGATGATCGACCCGCCGTACCGGGCGTCCAGCTCCCGCACGCCCGGGCCGTGGTGCAGGCCGTGCATCAGCTCGACCGCGAAACCCGCCTCGCGCAACAGCGAATCCAGCTCGTCCGCCGCGAGTTCCCTGGTGTGGAACGGGTTCAGCGGCGTGTCGCTGTCCGGGGTGAACGTGATCCGGTTCGGCGTCGTGACCAGCAGCCGCCCGCCCGGCCGCAGCACGCGCAGGCACTCCGCCAGGAACGCGCCCTGGTCCCACAGGTGCTCGATCACCTGGAAATTGGCGACGACGTCGACGGAGCCGTCGCGCAGCGGCAGCTGCACCAGGTTCCCACGTGCTGTCCACACCTGCGGATAACGCCGGGCGACGTGCTCCGTGGTCGGCTGGTCGTAGTCGAGCGCGAGCACCGACTTCGCCGTCGAGGCGATCAGCCCGGCGCCGTAGCCCTCACCGCAGCCCGCCTCCAGCACCACGGCGCCGGCGCACCACGGCAGCAGCGCGTGGTAAGCCGCCTCGTGCCGACGGAACCAGTAGTTCTCCTCGGCGATGCCCGGGACCGTGCGTTCCCCGGTCAGGTGCAGTGCTTCGGCGCGCGACGTACTCACCCCGGGGACACTACTGGGTGAGTCAGGGCCACTTCCGCAGCACGACCGACCACGACGAGGCGTCGACGCGGAACTCGGGCACCGGGTTGCCCGCCTTCGCCATCGCCGAACGGATCCGGAAGATGCCGCGGCCGAAGCGGTTCACGTACCCCAGCGCCTTCATCGCACGCGCCAGGTTCGGGTTGCGGTAGTCGTGCACGCGGTCGAAGTTGTCCGGCCGGACCTGCCCGTACGGGCCGCCGGGGTTGGTCACCTCGATGCGGTCGTCGAACCAGCTGATCCGCACCGGCGCGTGCGAGGTCTCGTAGTTGCGGTGCATCACCGCGTTCATGCACGTCTCCCGCAGCGCCTCCAGCGGGTAGTCCGGCAGCTGCTCCTCGCGGAAGCCCTCGCCGTCGGCCAGCCGCGTCCGCAGGTGGCCGCTGAGCAGCGCGCTCAGCCGCACCGCGGTCTCCACCAGGTTGCCGCGCAGCTCCTGCTGGTCGGCGACCGGCGCGTCCGGGTCCAGGCCCTGGTAGCGGACGAACTGGACGTAGGCGCCGGGCACGTGAGCGCTCGGGTCCCGCCCGATGGTCAGCACGCCGAGCGCGGTCGGCACCCCGCCCGGCGTCGTCAGCCGCAGCCACGCGAGGTCCTTCTCGACGGGACGGGAATTTTCCTCCAGCGCCTCGCTCGCCACGAACGACGGCAGGTAGGTGGTGCGGAACAGGCGCACGTCCAGGTCGGCCTCGGTCGCGGTCGCCACCGGTCTGCTGTCGAAGGGCGCCGCGGCGAAGCGGCGGAGGTCGGGCTGGATGTGCTGGTCGTCCCGGACGCTCGTAGCCGTGTGCACCGTGACGGCTCCCCTCAGTAGCAGCAGTGCGAGCTGAGGCGTAACCCTATCGGGTGAGCAAGCTACTCCGTTACGGTTCCGGTGGAAACGATCCAACAACGGCCGGCTGTCACGTTCCCGAGGGCTGCGCAGTCCTCATGGCATGCGACTCGGAATTCTCACACTGCTCGCGCTGACCGGCCTCGTAGTGGGCTTCTGGGCAGCGGTCCTGCCGGAGAGCTTCTACGGCGACTTCCCGGTGATCCGGCCGAGCTGGGTCTCGCTGGACGGCCCCTACAACGAACACCTCATCCGCGACGTCGGCTCGATGTTCCTCGCGCTCGGCGCGGTGACGATCGGGGCGATCGTCGTGCGGACCACGACCGCCGCGCGCCTGGCCGGTGTCGCGTGGCTGGTCTTCTCGGTGCCGCACGCGATCTACCACCTGATGCACCTGCACGTGTTCCAGCCGCTGGACCAGGTGATCAACGCGGTCGCGTTGCCCGGGCTGGCCCTGCTGGCGCTGGCGGTCGTGGTGTTGCCGGGAAAGGTCAGTACGGCCGGCGACCGTGCCCGCTCACGCGTGCCTTGAGCTTGGCGATGGCCGACTTGGCCTGTGCGCGGCGGCGGGGGTCGTTGGCGAACTGCTGCGCCTGCCGGATGGCGCGCTTGCCCTGCGGGGAGTTGGCGAATCGGGCGATCTTGCTGAACAGCGAAGCCATGTCCGTCCTCCGGGGCGGTATGCCGGTTTCGTCACCGGGTCAACGGATGGGTTACCCCGCTGGTTCCACGGCTACCCGGGGGAGACCGTGATGCTCAGCGCACCGGGGCCGACGTGCGCGCCGATCACGGTGCTGGCCTCGACGATGCTCAGCTCGGTCACGTTCGGGATCCGCTCGCGCAGCTGCTGGACCAGCATCAGCTCGCGCTCGCTGGGGCGGAAGCAGGAAATCGCCAGGTCGGTGGGCAGATTGCCGGCCCGTGCGGCGGCCAGGTCGACGAGCTTCGCCAGCGCGCGCCTGCTGCCGGCGGCCCGCGCGAGCGGCGCCACTTCGCCGTCACGCACGGTGAGCAGCGGCTTGATCGACAGCGCGGTGCCCAGGAGCGCGGCCGCGCCGCCGATCCGGCCGCCGCGGCGCAGGTACTCCAGAGTGTCCACGTAGAGCAGTTCGCTGCTGGTCGCGAACCGCCGCTGCGCCGCCTCGATCACGCGCTCGACCCGTCCGCCCGCCGCGGCGGCCCTGGCCGCGGACAGCACGGCGAAGCCGAGGCTCATCCCGGTCGTGCCGCTGTCCAGCGGGTACACCGGGATCTGCACCTGGCGCGCCGCCTCCCGTGCGGACGCCAGCGTCGCCGACATGCGCTCCGAGATGTGTACGCTCACGATCGCGCTCGCGCCGGCCGCGGCGGCGTCCTGGTAGGTCCAGAAGAAGGCGCCGGGATCGGGCGGGTTCGTGCTCACCCGCTGCCCGGCCTTCAGTGCCTCGGTCAGCTCGCCGCGGTCGAACCGGTTCTCCTCGTCGACCTGGTCGCCCACCTGCAGCTGGAGCTGGATGACCGAGATGTCCCACTGCTTGCGCAGCTGCTCCGGCAGGGACGCGGTCGAGTCGGTCACTACGGCGACGTGGTTGGGCACGGGAAGTCAGGTTAGACCGATCGCACCATCCGGGGTAACCCATCCGCGCAAGCGTCCACTCGGAGTAGCCTGGGCGCATCGGAGATAAAGCTGAACGATCGTCCCGATAAATCGGGATTCCGGGTGAATGCCGTCACCTCGGGGCGCGTCGGGGCTGAAATCTCCCTACGCTACCGACCAGTAAGGCTGGTTCAGGGAGGTCGAAGGGGACCAATGACGAACATTGTTGTCCTGGTCAAGCAGGTGCCGGACACCTATTCGGAGCGCAAGCTCTCCGATGGTGACCACACGCTCGACCGCGAGTCCGCCGACGCCGTTCTCGACGAGATCAACGAGAAGGCGGTCGAAGAAGCGCTGAAGATCAAGGAAGCCGGCGAGGGCGAGGTCACCGTGATCTCGGTGGGCCCGGACCGCGCGACCGACGCCATCCGCAAGGCCCTCTCGATGGGCGCGGACAAGGCCATCCACGTCTCGGACGAGGCCCTGCACGGCTCCGACGCCGTGGCCACCGCCAAGGTGCTCGCCGCCGCCGTCGGCAAGGTCGAGGGCTTCGACCTGGTCATCGCCGGCAACGAGGCCTCGGACGGCCGCGCCGGCGCCGTTCCCGCGATGCTGGCCGAGCTGCTCGGGCTGCCGCAGCTGACCCAGGTCCGGTCGCTGACCGTCGAGGGCAGCACCGTCAAGGCCGACCGGGAGACCGACGACGGCCTGACCCACCTCGAGGCGAACCTGCCCGCGCTGGTGAGCGTCACCGAGAAGATCAACGAGCCGCGTTACCCGTCTTTCAAGGGCATCATGGCCGCGAAGAAGAAGCCGGTGGAGACCCTGACGATCGCCGACCTCGGCGTCGACGCGGGCGCCGTCGGCCTCGGCAGCGCGCTGTCCACTGTGGTCGAAGCGGCCCCGAAGCCCCCGCGCACCGCGGGTGAGCGCGTCGAGGACGAGGGTGACGGCGGCAGCAAGATCGCCGAGTACCTGGTCGGCCAGAAGATCATCTGAGGCAGGAGCAACGGAGCAATGGCTGAAGTTCTGGTTCTCGTCGACCACCTCAACGGCGAGCTGAAGAAGACCACGTTCGAGGCGCTGACCGCCGCCCGCGAGCTGGGCGAGCCGTCGGCCGTCGTCGTCGGCGCCCCGGGCACCGCCGGCAAGTTCAAGGAGCAGCTGGGCGCTTACGGTGCCCAGAAGGTGTACGTGGCCGAGTCCGAGGACGCCGCGAACTACCTGGTGACCCCGAAGGTCGACGCGCTGGCCAAGCTGGTCGAGCAGGCCTCCCCGGCGGCGGTGATCGTCACCGCGTCCGCCGAGGGCAAGGAGGTCTCCGGCCGTCTGGCGATCCGCGTCGGCGGCGGCCTGATCTACGACGCCGTGGGTGTCAACTCCGACGGCACCGTGGAGCAGTCCATCTTCGGTGGCGCGTACTCGGTGAAGTCGAAGGCCCAGGGCCTGCCGATCATCTCGGTGCGCCCGGGTGCGGTCGAGGCCGCGCAGGCCGAGGGCGCGGCGGCCGAGGAGGCCGTCGAGCTGCCCGCGGTGGACGCCGCCAAGTCGGCGAAGATCACCGGCGTGGAGCCGGTCGTCGGCGGTGACCGCCCCGAGCTGACCGAGGCCACGATCGTGGTGTCCGGTGGCCGCGGTGTCGGTTCGGCCGAGAAGTTCGAGGTCGTGGAGAAGCTGGCCGACTCGCTCGGCGCGGCCGTCGGCGCCTCGCGCGCCGCGGTCGACTCCGGCTACTACCCGGCGCAGTTCCAGGTTGGGCAGACCGGTAAGACGGTGTCGCCGCAGCTGTACGTCGCGCTGGGCATCTCCGGCGCGATCCAGCACCGGGCCGGCATGCAGACCTCGAAGACCATCGTCGCGGTCAACAAGGACCCGGAGGCGCCGATCTTCGAGATCGCCGACTTCGGTGTGGTGGGCGACCTGTTCAACGTCGCGCCGCAGCTGACCGAAGAGGTCACCAAGCGCAAGAGCTGACGTTCGCCTGAAGCCTGAGGGGCCACCGCCGGATTTTCCGGCGGTGGCCCTTTTTTCACGACCGGCCAGGCCCGTGGAAGGCGTGCTCCCGCACCATGCCGTCGACGCTGCCGCCGAACACGCGCGCGTCCTGCTCGGGCGGTTCCTCCTCGGTGCGGCGCGACGGGGTCTCGGGGACGCGCTCGGTCCGCACGCGCGGCACGGCGTATGGGTGCTTGCTCCGCAGCCACTGCACCAGCTGCTCCCGCACCAGGCAGCGCAGGTCCCACAGCGTGCCGGCGTCCACCGCGCTCACCAGCGCCCGCACGCGCACCAGGGTGTGCGTCGCGTCGGTCACCTGCAGCACGCTCACCCGGCCGTCCCACAGGTCGGTCGACTCCAGGATCCGCCGCAGCTCGTCGCGCATCTCGTCGACCGGCATCGTCCAGTCGACGTCCAGCTCCACCGTCCCGAGCAGCGCGGCGTCGCGGCGGGTCCAGTTCTCGAACGGCTGCGACATGAACTGCGCGGTCGGGATGACCAGCCGCCGGTCGTCCCACAGGTGCACCACCAGGTAGGTCAGCGTGATGTCCTCGACGCGGCCCCACTCGTTCTCCACGATCACCACGTCGTCCAGCCGGATGGCGTCGCTGAACGCGATCTGCAGCCCGGCGAACACGTTGCCAAGCAACGACTGCGCGGCCAGCGCGGCGATCGCGCCGATGACGCCGGCCGAGGCCAGCAGGCTGGTGCCCGCCGTGCGCAGCCCGGGGAACGTCATCAGCATCGCGCCGAGCGCGAGCACCGCGATCGCGGCCACGATCACCCGCCGCACCAGCCGGATCTGCGTCTGCATGCGCCGCGCGTGCCGGTTGTCGGCGACGTCGACGCGCCAGCGTCCGAGCATCGTCTGCTCGATCGCGGTCAGCACGCCGGCCAGCAGCCACGCGCCGGTCCCGATCAGCGCCAGCGTCAGCACGTGCGAGGTGGCGTTGCGCCAGGACCCGGTGGGCAACGCGACGAGCACGGTGATGCGCAGGACGATCATCGCGCCGAACCACCGCAGCGGCGCGTGGATGTGCTCGGCGAGCTCACCGAGCACGGTCGCGCGCTGACCGAGCCGCCGCAGGACCCGCCGCAGCACGTACTCGACGGCCAGGAACAGGCCGAACACCACCGCCGCCACGCCGAGCGCCACCACGATCCGCAACCAGCTGCCGGACATCCCTCTCACTTCCGGTCGGCACCACGTTCCGTGAGGCCATACCCCGATCGTGTCGATCTCATGACTTGAGCCTGATCACGCAGGCTTCCTGAGAGAACCCTGAGAACCCGTGGTTCATCCAACGTGCACGAGGTGGTCACGCGATGAACCTCCTGGCGGTTTCCTTCCCGCCGGTACACCTACAGACATGACGCGGTCCCAGTTGCTCGTCAGCACCGACAGCCAGGACGGCCAGCTCCCCGATGGCGCTGCCCGCTACTCCCTCCTCGTCGCCTACGACAACGACGAAGTGGTTGCCGCACAACGGCTCCGCTACCAGGTCTTCGCCGAGGAGATGGGGGCCACCCTGCACTCCGCGCCCGGCGTGGACGCCGACCGGTTCGACGAGTTCTGCGACCACCTCGTGGTGCGCGACGACAACACCGGCGAGATCGTCGGCACCTACCGGATGCTCCCGCCGGGACGCGCCGAGCGGGCCGGCGGCCTGTACTCCGAAACCGAGTTCGACCTGTCGAACCTCGCCGGCCTGCGGGGCTCCCTCGTCGAGACCGGCCGCTCGTGCGTGCACCCCGACCACCGCACCGGCGCCGTGGTGAGCCTGGTGTGGGCCGGGATCGGGCGGTACATGCTGCTGTCCGGCCACCGCTACCTGGGCGGCTGCGCGTCGGTCCCGCTCACCGACGGCGGCTCCTACGCGGCGGGCGTGTGGGACCTCCTCCGCGCCAAGCACTACGCGCCCGAGTCGCAGCGCGTGACGCCGCTGAACCCGTGGCAGGACGCGGACATCGCGCGCCCGGCCCGAGCCTTGCTGCCGCCGCTGATCAAGGGCTACACCCGCCTCGGCGCGAAGGTGTGCGGCCCGCCCGCGCACGACCCGGACTTCGCCGTCGCCGACTTCTTCACCCTGCTCGACCTGCAGCAGATGGACGAGCGCTACCTCAAGTTCTTCCTCGGGAACCAGGCATGAGCCACCCCTGGATGCCCGCTTCGCCGTGCGGCGACGGGTGCCTGACGCCGGGCGCGCCGTCGGTCGGCGGGGTGCGGCGCGCGCTGCGGTTCACCGCCGCTGTCGGCGTGGTGCTGCTGGCATTCGGGGCCCTGCCGGTGATGTTCGTGCCGCGGTGCCGGAATTCGGTGGCACGGCTGGTGTTCCGCGGTGTGCTGCGGGCGTTCGGGGTGCGGCTGGTGGTCCGGGGCGAGCCGCTGGACAGCGGCGGCCGCGGGGCGCTGGTGGTGAACAACCACATCTCGTGGCTGGACATCGTGGCGGTCAACGCGGTGCGCCCGATGCGCGCGCTGGCGAAGCGGGAGATCGCGGGCTGGCCGGTGCTGGGTACGCTGGTCGCGCGCGGCGGCAGCATCTTCCTGGACCGCGAACGGCTGTCGACACTGCCGTCCACGATCGACCAGCTGGCCGCCGCCCTGCGGGCCGGTTCGCTGGTGAACGTCACACCCGAGGGCACCACGTGGTGCGGCCTGGCGTCCGGCCGGTTCCGCCCGGCGACCTTCCAGGCCGCGATCGACGCCGGTGTCCCGGTGCGGCCGCTCGCGCTGCGCTACCGGATGGCCGACGGCCGTGAGACGACCCAGCCCGCGTTCATCGGGCCGGAGTCGCTGATCGATTCGCTGAAGCGGGTCGCGGCGTTGCGTGGGCTGGTGCTCGAGGTGATCGTGTGCGGGGAGATCGCGCCGGGGCGTGCTTCGGATCGGCGGGAGTTGGCTGCGCTGGCTGAGGCGTCGGTGCAGGCTGCGTTGGGGAATGTGGCTTTGCCTTCGCAGCGGGGCTCCATTGGGCGGCGCTACGCGGGTGTTGAGGGCGCCGGGCTTCGCTTCGCTACGCCCGGATGAGAAGAAGCCCCTTCCGAACCCGATCTTGAATTGTTCGGTTGCCGAGACCCCGCGTCAAGGCGGGAAAGCGTGCCTTGACTCGGTGGCTCGGCAACCGATTCGGCTGGGGATCGGGTTGCGGGAGGGGAGTGGTTCGGGGGGTTTGGTGCGTTCCGTTGCCGGGTGGCGGTTTTGTGGCTGGTTCTTGACCTCCAGTGTGGTGGAGGTTGCAGCCTGAGGTCATGATCGTCGAAGCCCGGTCGCGGGGGGTGCTGTGGACGGCCGAGCACCGGACGACCACCGTGGCCAGCCTGCTCGTCGTCACCCTCATCGCGTTCGAGAGCATGGGCGTCGCCACCGCGATGCCCACCGTGGTCGCCGACCTGGAGGGGCAGCGGCTCTACTCCTGGCCGTTCACCGCGTTCCTCGTCGCCAGCGTCGTGGCGACCGTGTTGTCCGGGCGGGTCTGCGACCGCCGTGGGCCAGCGATTCCCATGATCGCCGGGCCCGGGCTGTTCCTCGCCGGGCTGGTCGTCGCCGGGACCGCCACCGACATGGCGTTCCTGCTCGCCGGTCGCGTCCTCCAGGGGCTCGGCTCGGGCATCGTCCTGGTCGCCGTCTCGCTGCTGATCGCGCTCGTCTACACCGACCGGGAACGACCCGTCATGTACGCGGCCAACGCGGCGGCCTGGGTGCTGCCCGCCGTCGTCGGGCCGACCGTCGCCGGCCTCATCACCGAGCACCTCGGCTGGCGCTGGGTGTACCTCGGCCTCGTGCCGCTGGCCCTGGTCGGCCTGCTGATGCTGATCCCGGTCGCGCGACGGCTCACCCACACCGCGGGCGCCGGACAACGCCGCGCCGGGGTCCTGGTGGCCCTCGCCGCCGCGGCCGGGGTCGCCGCGCTGACCTGGGCCGCCCAGCACCCCAGCCCCGCCGCGCTCGGCTACGGCGCGGCCGGCCTCCTCGCGCTCACCATCGCCGTCCGCCGCCTCGTGCCGCCGGGGACGGTCACCGCGCGGCCCGGCCTGCCGACGGTCGTCGCCTCGCGAGCGCTGCTCGGCGGCGCCTTCGCCGGGATGGAGGCCTACCTCCCGCTGGCCATGGCCACCGTCCACGGCTACAGCCCGGCACTGGCCGGGCTCCCGCTGACCGCCTCCGCACTCACCTGGTCCGCCGCCTCCGCCGTGCAGGGCCGCCACCCGGACTGGTCCCGCGAGAAGCTGCTGCGCGCCGGCTTCGGGATGGTCGCCGTCGCCGTGCTGCTGTTCGGGTTCGTCGCGCAGCCGTGGTTCCCCGGCTGGCTCGCGTTCGCCGCGTGCCTGCTCGGCGGGGCGGGCATGGGCATCGCCTACCCGTCGATCTCCCTGCTGTTGCTGCGGTTCTCACCCGAGCACGAGCGCGGGTTCAACACCTCGGCCATGCAGCTGGGCGACTGGGTCACCTCGGCGCTGACCGTCGGCTTCGGCGGGGTCCTGCTCGGCCTGCTCGCCTCGGCGCACGAGCCCGCGCCCGCCCTGGGTGTGCTCGCGCTCACGCTCGCCGCGCTCGCCGCCGTGGGCGTCGTCATCACCCGGCGGTGGCCCACACGCGAGTGATACCGCACGGTCTACCCTGGTAGTGCGATGACCTATCTCGACCACGCGGCGACCACCCCCATGTCGCCGTCCGCCATTGCGGCGATGAGCGAGGCGCTGTCCACGGTGGGCAACGCCAGCTCGCTGCATTCCTCCGGCCGCCGCGCGCGGCGGGCCGTCGAGGAGGCGCGGGAGGTCATCGGCGAGGCGCTGGGCGCCCGTCCGTCCGAAGTCATCTTCACCGCGGGCGGCACGGAAAGCGACAACCTCGCGGTCAAGGGCATCTACTGGGCGCGCCAGGCCGCCGACCCGAAGCGCCGCCGCGTCCTGGCGAGCGCGGTCGAGCACCACGCCGTGCTGGACGCGGTGCAGTGGCTCGCCGACCACGCCCAGGCCGAGGTCACCTGGCTCGACGTGGACGAACACGGCCGCGTGCTGCCGGAGACCGTGCGCAAGGCCATCGAGGCCGACCCGGACGACGTGGCGCTGGTCACCGTCATGTGGGCGAACAACGAGGTCGGCACGGTCAACCCGATGGCCGAGCTCGCGGCGATCTGCGCGGAGCACGAAATCCCGCTGCACACCGACGCCGTGCAGGCCGTCGGCGCTGTCCCGGTGCACTTCGCGGACAGCGGAGTCAGCGCGCTCACGCTCACCGGGCACAAGCTCGGCGGCCCCTACGGCGTCGGCGCGCTCGTGCTGTCCCGCGACACCGAGTGCGTGCCGCTGCTGCACGGCGGCGGCCAGGAGCGCGACGTCCGCTCCGGCACGCTCGACGTGCCCGCCATCCGCGCGTTCGCGACGGCCGTCGAGGAAGCGGTGCGCGAGCAGCCCCGCTACGCCGAGCGGGTCGGCGGTCTGCGGGACGCCCTCATCGAGGCCGTCCGGCGCGAGGTGCCGGACGTGATCCTCAACGGCATGCCGACGGGCGAGGGCAGACTGCCCGGCATCGCACACTTCACGTTCCCCGGCTGCGCGGGCGACAGCCTGCTGATGTTGCTGGACGCCAAGGGCATCGAGTGCTCGACCGGCTCGGCGTGCACCGCGGGGGTCGCGCAGCCCAGCCACGTGCTGCTGGCGATGGGCGCCGACGCCGCGTCGGCCCGCGGCTCGCTGCGGTTCTCCCTCGGGCACACGTCCACTCCGGACGACGTGGACGCGGTGGCCCGGGAGATCGCGGCGGTGGTCGCGCGGGCGCGGCAGGCCGGGCTGTCCGGGCTGCGCAAGAACAAGCAGGAGGTGTGATGCGGGTACTGGCCGCGATGAGCGGGGGAGTGGATTCGGCCGTGGCGGCGGCCCGCGCGGTGGAGGCCGGGCACGACGTGGTCGGGGTGCACCTGGCGCTGTCGGCCAAGCCGGGCACCCTGCGCACCGGCTCGCGCGGGTGCTGCACGATCGAGGACTCGCACGACGCGCGCCGCGCCGCGGACATCCTCGGCATCCCGTTCTACGTCTGGGACTTCGCCGAGCGGTTCACCGAGGAGGTCATCGAGACCTTCGTCGGCGAGTACGCCGCGGGCCGCACCCCCAACCCGTGCGTCACCTGCAACGAGAAGATCAAGTTCGAGGCGCTGCTGGAGAAGGCGATCGCGCTCGGCTTCGACGCAGTCGCCACCGGCCACTACGCCCGGCTGTCCGTTGTGGACGGTGTGCCGGAGCTGCGCAGGGCGGTCGACCCGGACAAGGACCAGTCCTACGTGCTGGCCTCGCTGACGCCGGAGCAGCTGCGCCACTCGATGTTCCCGGTCGGCGACACTCGCAAGCCGGACATCCGCGCGGAGGCCGAACGCCGCGGCCTCGCCGTCGCCCGCAAGCCGGACAGCCACGACATCTGCTTCATCCCCGACGGCGACACGAAGAAGTTCCTGGAGAAGCGCCTCGGCCAGCGGCCAGGCGACCTCGTGGACGCCGAGACCGGCGCCGTGCTGGGCCGCCACACCGGTGTGCACGGCTTCACCATCGGGCAGCGCAAGGGCCTCGGCATCGACCGCTCGGTGCTGGACGGCAAGCCGCGGTACGTGCTGGCGCTGGAGCCGGTCTCCGGCACGGTCAAGGTCGGCTCGGCCGACGCGCTCACCGTCCGCGAGATCCGCGCCGACCGCCCGGTGTGGCCCGCGGGGCCGCTCGACGGCCCCACCGAATGCGTGGTCCAGGTCCGCGCGCACGGCGGCCTCGGCGAGGCCGTCGCCGAGGTGGACGGCGACCAGGTGCGGATCCAGTTGCGTGAACCGCTCACCGGCGTCGCCCCCGGCCAGGTCGCCGTGCTCTACCGGCCGGACGCGGCAGGCGACGTCGTGCTGGGCAGCGCGAAGATCGCGGCAACCGACGGGTAACCCCCGATGCGGTGAACTGAGTGGCTGTTCGGTTTAACCCGGCGGCGCTAGCATCGTGGTCCGGTTCCGGCCGGAGACACGACCACGTTGCCGAGGGGGCGAACCTGGTGTCCGACGAGCCGCGCACACCGCTCACCGAGCGGCTGCTGGACCTCGCGGTCGAGTACCGGTCCGGGGCGGCCGTCGTCCGCGCGACCGGCGAGATCGATCTCTCCACCGCGCCGCGGCTCGCCGAGACACTCGCCGAACAGCCCGGCACGGTCGTGCTCGACCTGACCGGGGTCGCGTTCCTCAGCGCCGCCGGCGTTCAGGCGATGCTCGACGTGCGCGCACGCGGCCGGGAGCTGCGGCTGGTCGCGCCGCCCAGCTGCCGCGCGAACCGCGTCCTCGACCTCTCCGGGCTGACCTCGATCCTGCCGCGGTACGAGTCCGTGTGCGACGCGGTGACCATGATCGGCTGATCGCGCCGAAAAGCGATACCGTCGAGGGGGCGACGGATCCGGGTGGAAGGCGTGTTCTGATGGCCGAACGGTTCAGGGACATCGTCGTCGTCGGCGCTTCGGCAGGCGGCGTCGAGGCGCTGCGCGCCTTCGTCGGCGGCCTTCCCGCTGACCTGTCCGCGGCGGTCCTGGTCGTGCTGCACCTGCCGCCCGGCGGCGCCAGCGCGCTGCCGGCGATCCTCAGCCGGTCCGGCGCCCTGCCCGCGATGGCGGCCAAGCCAGGCGAGCCGCTGCGGCACGGGCGGATCTACGTCGCGCCGCCGGATCACCACCTGCTGGTCGAGGACGGCAGTTGTGAGCTGTCCCGCGGACCGACGGAGAACGGGTACCGGCCGGCGATCGACGCCTTGTTCCGGTCCGCGGTCCTCGCGCACGGTCCCGCGGTGATCGGCGTCGTGCTCTCCGGCTCGCTCGACGACGGCTCCGCCGGGCTGGACACCATCAAGTCCCGCGGCGGGCTCGCGATCGTGCAGGACCCGGAGGACGCGATCTACCCGGCGATGCCCGAGAACGCGATGGCCAGGGTGTCCCCGGACCACGTCGTCCCAGCCGTGGAGATCGGCCGCGTGCTGGCCGACCGGGTGCGGGAGCCGGTCGAGGTGCGCGACGACGAACCCGTGCCCCTGATCCAGGAGATGGAAGCACGCATCGCCCGGTCCGACGGTCCGGCCAACGCGGTGTCACTGGAGGTGCTCGACGTGTCCGAGCCATCGGGCCTCGCTTGCCCGGACTGCCAGGGCGTGCTGTTCTCGCTCGACAAGGAGGGCACCCGGTACCGCTGCCGCGTCGGCCACGCCTGGACGGCGAAAGCCCTGTTCCAGCAGCAGTCCCGCGACATCGAGCAGGCGCTGTGGGCGGCTCTGCGCGCGCTCGAGGAGAAGCGGGACCTGGCCGGCCGGATGACCAGGGACGCCGAACGCCGGGGCTATCCGCTGGTCGCCGGCCGTTACTCCCGGCACCGCGACGAAGCCGGCCACGCGGCGACGGTGTTGCGGAAGTTCCTGTTCGAGGAGCTGCCCACCGTGACGGACCTGCCGGACGGTGCCTCGGACGAAACCGCCTGACCTTGTAAGGTCCGCACCGTGAACGAGCAGATCGAGCCCGCGACGGACGAGGGTTTCGAGGCCATCCTCGACTACCTGAAGGAAACGCGCGGTTTCGACTTCACCGGGTACAAGCGCAGCAGCCTCATGCGCCGGGTCGCACGGCGGCTGAGCATCGTCGGCTGCGAGGACTACGCCAGCTACCTCGACCACCTGCAGGCCAACAGCGACGAGTTCGGCGCGCTGTTCAACACCATCCTGATCAACGTCACGAACTTCTTCCGCGACCCCGACGCCTGGGACTACCTGCAGTCGGACATCGTGCCGATGATCCTCGCCGAGCGCTCGCCCGACGACCAGATCCGGGTGTGGAGCGCGGGCTGCGCCTCCGGCGAGGAGGCCTACAGCCTGGCCATGGTGCTGGCCGAGGTTCTGGGACTGGAGCAGTTCCGGCAGCGGGTCAAGATCTACGCGACCGACGTCGACGAGGAGGCGCTGGTCCAGGCCCGGCAGGCCGCCTACACCGCGAAGGACGTGGAAGCCCTCCCGTCGGAGTACGTGCAGCGCTACTTCGAGCACTCCGCGGGCCGGTACGTCTTCCACAAGGACCTGCGCCGGTCGGTGATCTTCGGCCGCAACGACCTGGTCCAGGACGCGCCCATCTCCCGCATCGACCTGCTCGTCTGCCGCAACACCCTGATGTACTTCACCGCCGACACGCAGACGAACATCCTGCGGAAGCTGCACTTCGCGCTCGTGCCGCGCGGGGTGTTGTTCATGGGCAAGGCGGAAATGCTGCTGTCGCACAGCCGCATCTTCGAGCCGGTGAACCTGCGGTACCGGATCTTCCGGAAGGTACCGACGGGGATCGGCGGCTCCTCGCCGTTCAGCCACCCTCTGATGCCGGAACGCCGGAACTCGCTGGACCAGATCGACGAACTGCGCGCGCTCACGTTCGACTCGAACCCGGTCGCGCAGATCGTGGTGACGGCCGATGACGTCGTCGCACTGGCCAATCGGCAGGCGCAGCAGGTGTTCGGCCTGACCGACCGCGACATCGGCCGCCCGCTGCGGGACCTGGAGATCTCCTACCGGCCGGTCGAGCTCCGCGCCTACATCGAGCAGGTTCGCGCCGAGCGGCGGGCCGTGCGGGTCAAGGACGTCGAGTGGCAGCGCGGGCCCGGTGAGATGCTGGCGCTGGAACTGCACATCAACCCGCTGATCTCGCTGTCCGACGACGTCGTCGGAGTGTCCGTGGTGTTCCACGACGTGACGACGAATCACCGCCTGCTCGCCGAGCTGGCGAGTGCGAACCGGCAGCGCGAGAGCGCCTACGAGGAGCTGCAGTCCACGACCGAGGAGCTGGAGACCACGAACGAGGAACTCCAGTCCACGGTGGAGGAGCTGGAGACGACGAACGAGGAACTCCAATCGACGAACGAGGAACTGGAGACCACGAACGAAGAACTCCAGTCCACCAACGACGAGCTGCAGTCGATCAACAACACGTTGCGGGACCGCACCAGCGAACTGGACGACGTGAACGAGTTCCTGGAGTCGGTCCTGACCTCGCTGCAGGCCGGTGTCGTGGTCGTCGACCAGGAGATGCGCGTGGTCGCCTGGAACGCGGGCGCGGAGGACCTGTGGGGGCTTCGCTCGGAAGAGGCCGAGGGCGAGCACCTGCTGAACCTCGACATCGGGCTGCCGGTCGCCGGGCTTCGCCCGGTGGTGCGGCCCGCCCTCGCCGACGCGTCCTTCACCGAGCGGATCGTGCTGAAGGCGATCAACCGGCGTGGGCGCCCGGTGACGGTGCGGATCGCTTGTGGCGCGTTGCGCAACCGCGGTGGCGAGTCGGCGGGCGCGATCCTGGTGATGGAAACCCTCGACGGAATCTCGGACTCGCTGCCGGACGTCAAACAGGGAACGGCGCGAGGCGACGGGGACCGACGCTGAGCACGGCCCAGACGATCTTCCCGCCGTCCTGGGCGGGGGAGCAGCCCCATGCCCGGGACAGGGCGGAGATGACCTGCAGGCCGTAGCCCTGCAGGCGTCCGCTCGGCCGTTGCCGCAGGACGGCCGGGTGCGGGTCCTCGTCGCGGACGGCGACGGTCAGGTAACCCGCGTGCAGCTCGAGCCGGACCTCGAGCGCCGTGCCCGCGTGCGTGATCGCGTTCTCGACCAGTTCGGTGGTGACGCCGAGCGCGTCCTCCAGCCGGTGCTTGACGTTCCACTCGCGACAGGTCTCCTGGACGAACGCCCGGGCGCCGTGCGAGCTGCTGGGAAGCGGGAGGAAGACGGCCCTCCGCCGTCGCCGGGGCGGCGGTTCGGCCACTGCGTCGACCGCCGCGTCGAGCGAGGAGTGGACCGGGACGAAGCGGCGAATGGCGCTGCCGGCGATCATCCGGTGCCGCTGCGGATCGTGCACGACGAGCAGCACCGGCACGGTCGGCCATGCGTCGGTGCGCATCCGCACCGAAGAGAAGACGGTCAGCGCGGGCTCGCTGACCACGTCCAGTTCGTCGACCTGGACGATCAACGCCCGCGGCTGGTCCAGGGTCAGCTTGATCAGGTTGTCCCGGAGCTCACCGTAGGTCTGGGCGTTGAGCCGGCCGGCGAGATCGACGACCGTGCATCCGGCGACGTCCCGTTGCCGGATGAGGACCCGTCCAGCGGTGCTCATTGTGCCGACACCGCCTCCACGCTTCTCGTCGGTTGTGTCAGCGGGGTGGTACCCCGCCGGGGGCCGGTCATTCCTCTACATGGAACTCCTTGTGCGCCAATCCGCGCAACAGGGGCAGGAAGACTTCGTCGACGATCTCGGTAATCGTTTTCTCATCGATTTCCCCGTGGTGGAAGATGGCCTCGGCGCGGACGAGGTCGAGGGGGACGCGTGCGACGCGCGGGGTGATCTCGACGGGCGGGAGTTCGCCGCGCGCCACGGCCCTGCGCACGATGGTTTCGAAGGTGGGGCGGTGTTTCGCGGCCGCTATCTGCTTCAGCAGCAAAGCGAAAACGTCGGGGTCGCGAACCGTTTCGCTCATCAGTCCGACCAGCACATCGCGCGGCGTGTCCTGAAATCGGTGCAACAATCGATGCAGGAATGCCAGCAAATCCGAGCGGAGGTCGCCGAGGTCGGGCGGGTTGTCGGCGTCCGGGATGTGACGGCGCCACGCGGCGAGGACCAATTCGGGACGTCCGGGCCAGCGCCGGTAGACCACCGGTTTGCTGGTGCCCGCGCGGGCCGCGACGCCTTCCATCGTCAGCTTGGCGTACCCGACCTCGACGAGTTCGGCCCACGCGGCGTCCAGGATCGCGGCCTCCAGTTCGGCCCCGTGGCGCCTCGACTTGGGCTCCGGCACTCACCCTCCTAAAAAACGTTGCGTTTCTTACGGGCGTAGCCTACACAGTGGATACCGACCGTTCCTAGGGGGAATCGTGCTCAACCGGATATTGCGGACATTCCTGCGTCCGTACTGGCGAGCGCTCGCCGCGGTGGTGGTGCTGCAGCTCGCGGGCACCATCGCGTCGTTGTACCTGCCGAGCCTCAACGCGGACATCATCGACCACGGTGTCGCCACCGGCGACACCGGTTACATCCTCTCCGCGGGCGGGTGGATGCTGGCGGTGACGCTGCTGCAGATCGCCTGTTCCGTCGCGGCGGTGTACTTCGGCGCGCGCAGCGCGGCCGGTTTCGGGCGCGACGTGCGCGCCGCCGTTTTCCACCGCGTCGGCGGGTTTTCCGCGCGCGAGGTGGCGCAGTTCGGGGCGCCGTCGCTGATCACGCGCACCACCAACGACGTGCAGCAGGTGCAGCTGATCGTGGTGCTGGGCTGCACGATCCTGATAGTGGCGCCGATCATGTGCGTCGGCGGCATCGTGCTCGCGCTGCGGCAGGACGTCGGGCTGTCCTGGCTGCTGCTGGTCGCGGTGCCGGTGCTGCTGGCCGCCATCGGGCTCGTGGTGTGGCGCATGGTGCCGCAGTTCCGGCTCATGCAGACCCGCATCGACCGCGTCAACCGCGTGCTGCGGGAACAGCTTTCCGGCATCCGCGTGGTGCGGGCGTTCGTGCGCGAGCGGGACGAGGTGCGCCGGTTCGCCGTCGCCAACGACGAGCTGACCGTCACCGCGCTGCGCGTCGGCCGCCTGCAGGCGGTCATCTTCCCGACGGTGCTGCTGGTGATGAACGCCAGCAGCGTCGCCGTGCTGTGGTTCGGCGCGCACCGCGTGGCGAGCGGCGAGATGCAGATCGGGGCGCTGACGGCGTTCCTGAACTACCTGATCCAGATCCTCATGTCGGTCACCATGGCCACTTTCATCGCGACGCTGGTCCCGCGCGCGTCCGTGTGCGCCGAGCGCATCGCCGAGGTGCTGGACACCGAGTCGTCGGTGCGGCCGCCGCTGCGCCCGGTGCGGGAGGTCACCGAGCGCGGCGCCGTCGAGTTCCAGGGGGTCGAATTCCGCTACCCGGGCGCGGACGCCCCGGTGCTGCGGGACATCGCGTTCCGTGCCGAGGCCGGGAAGACCACCGCGATCATCGGCAGCACCGGCGCCGGCAAGACCACGCTGCTGTCGCTGGTGCCGCGGCTGTTCGACGCGACGGCAGGCCGCGTCCTGGTCGACGGCGTCGACGTGCGGGAACTCGACCCGGACGTGCTGTGGAGCCGGATCGGGCTGGTGCCGCAGCGGCCGTACCTGTTCACCGGCACCGTGGCGAGCAACCTGCGCTACGGGAAACCGGACGCCACCGACGAAGAACTGTGGGAGGCGCTGGAGATCGCGCAGGCGCGGGAGTTCGTGTCGGAGATGCCCGGCGGACTGGACGCCCCGATCGCGCAGGGCGGCACGAACGTCTCCGGCGGGCAGCGGCAGCGGCTCGCGATCGCGCGGGCGCTGGTGCGCAAACCCGAGGTGTACCTGTTCGACGACTCGTTCTCGGCGCTCGACCTCGCCACCGACGCCCGGCTGCGCGCCGCGCTGGCCCCGCACACCGCGGAGGCGGCGGTGATCGTGGTGGCGCAACGGGTTTCCACGATCGTCGGCGCCGACCAGATCGTGGTGCTGGAGAACGGGGAGATCGTCGGGCTGGGCACGCACGCGGAGCTGCTGCGCGACTGCCCCACCTACCTCGAAATCGTGGAGTCCCAGCTCACCGCGGAGGAAGCGGCGTGACCAGACCAGGTTTTCCCGGCGCTCCCGCCGGGCCGGTGCAGAAGCCGAAGAGCTTCGGCGAGGGCGCCCGGCGCCTGATGGGCAGGCTGCGCCCGGAGCGGCTCACGCTCGCGTTCGTGGTCGCGTGCGGCGTCGCGAGCGTCGCGTTCACCGTGGTGGGGCCGAAGATTCTCGGTCACGCCACCGACATCATCTTCGGCGGTTTCGTCTCCAGCCGCCTGCCCGCCGGCACCACCGCCGAGCAGGCGATCGCGGCGGCGCGGGCGGAGGGCAACACCAACCTCGCCGACATGCTCGCCAGGATGGACGTGGTGCCGGGCGCCGGCATCGACTTCGCCGCACTCGGCCGCGTGCTGACCTGGGTGCTGGTGCTGTACGTGGCCGCGTCGGTGTTCGGCTGGCTGCAGGGCCACCTGCTCAACGGCGCCGTGCAGCGCGTGGTGTACCGGCTGCGCGAGGACGTCGAGGCGAAGCTGCACCGGTTGCCGTTGCGCTACTTCGACGGGCAGCCGCGCGGGGAGCTGCTGTCCCGCGTCACCAACGACATCGACAACATCGCGCTGACGCTGCAGCAGACCCTGAGCCAGCTGCTCACGTCGCTGCTGTCGCTGATCGGCGTGCTGGTGATGATGTTCGTGGTGTCGCCGCTGCTCGCGGTGATCGCGTTGCTGGTGGTGCCCGCGTCGATCGTGCTGACCAGGGTGATCGGGAAGCGTTCGCAGAAGCTGTTCGTGGCGCAGTGGAAGCACACCGGCGCTCTCAACGCGCACATCGAGGAGGCGTTCAGCGGGCACGAGCTGGTCACGGTGTTCGGCCGCCGCCGCGAGGTGGAGCAGGAGTTCGGGCGCCGCAACGCCGACCTCTACCGGGCGGGCATGGGCGCGCAGTTCATCTCCGGGATCATCATGCCCGCGATGATGTTCCTGTCGAACGTCAGCTACGTCGTGCTGGCGGTCGTCGGCGGGCTGCGGGTCGCGACGGGGACGATGACGCTCGGCGACGTGCAGGCGTTCCTGCAGTACTCGCGCCAGTTCACGCAGCCGCTGACCCAGGCGGCGTCGCTGGCGAACCTGCTGCAGTCCGGCGTCGCCTCCGCCGAGCGGGTCTTCGAGCTGCTCGACGCGGCCGAGCAGGAGCCGGACACCGCGTCCCCGGCGGTGCCGGAGCGGCGCCGGGGCCGGGTGGAGTTCGAGCACGTGTTCTTCTCCTACGACCCGGAACGGCCGCTCATCGAGGACCTGTCGCTGGTCGCCGAGCCGGGCCAGACGGTGGCGATCGTCGGGCCGACCGGGGCCGGCAAGACCACGCTGGTGAACCTGATCATGCGGTTCTACGAGCTGGACGCCGGGCGGATCACGCTCGACGGCGTGGACATCACCGCGATGACCCGCGACGACCTGCGCGGTCAGACCGGCATGGTGCTGCAGGACACCTGGCTGTTCAACGGCACCATCCGGGACAACATCGCCTACGGCAACCCGTCGGCGACACCGGAGCAGGTGGAGGCGGCCGCGCGGGCCACGTTCGTCGACCGGTTCGTGCGCAGCCTGCCCGACGGCTACGACACGGTGATCGACGACGAGGGCACCAACCTCAGCGCGGGGGAGAAGCAGCTGGTGACGATCGCGCGGGCGTTCCTCGCCGACCCGTCGCTGCTGATCCTCGACGAGGCCACCAGTTCGGTCGACACCCGCACCGAGGCGCTGCTGCAGCAGGCGATGGCGGCGCTGCGCACGGACCGCACGTCGTTCGTGATCGCGCACCGCCTGTCCACGATCCGCGACGCCGACCTCATCCTGGTGATGGAGTCGGGGCGGATCGTGGAGCAGGGCACGCACGAGGAGCTGCTCGCCGCGGGCGGCGCCTACAACCGGCTGTACTCGGCGCAGTTCCGCAGCCCGGTGGAGGCGGCGACCTGACGGGCAGGGCGGCCTCGTCCCGCGAGGAGGCCGCCCGCCACCGCGGCGGCGGTCACGACGGCGCCGAACGCGGTCGCGCCGGTGGCGAGACCGGTGGCGTCGCTGAGGAACCCGGCGGCGAGCGGCAGGACCGCCGCGGGCACGTAGCCGCCGACGTTCTGCGCCGCGGTCGCCTCGGCGAGCCGGTTCGCCGGGACGCTCGCGTTGATCAGGGTGAGGCCGCCGAACTGGCCCATGCCCTGACCGGCCCCGGCGAGCACCGCGGCGACCGCGAGCAGGGCAGGCGACGACGTCTGCAGTGAGACGACCAGCGCGACCATGCCTGCCGTGGTGGAGGCGGCGCCGGCGAGCAGGATCGCCCGCACCGGCAGGCCTCGCACCGCGAACTGGACGCCCGTCGCGCCGAGGAACATGACGAACGCGAGTGCGCCGGCGACGATCCGGTTGGTGGTGCCCAGCAGCTCGGTGAGGACGGACGGGCCCAGCGAGAGCACGAACGACGTGGCCGTGATGCCCGGCGCGAACACGGCGATGCCGCGCAGGACCGCGCTCCGCCCGCCGGGGTGGACCTGCGGGATCCGGATCCAGGTGCGGGTCGTGCTCACCGGGCGGGGCAGCGGCAGCCGGGCGACGACGACCGCGGCGGAGACGAGCAGGACGATCTCGGCGAGGAAGATCGTCACGGTCGGCCCCGGCAGCGTTTCCGACGCGACACCGGCCAGCAGTGGCCCGAGACCCGCGCCGAGGACCATCGCGGTCGACGACGCCAGCGCCGCGGTCTTGCCCTGTCCCGGGGCGACGTCGTGCACCACGGCCATGCCCGCGGAGACGGCGGCGCCCACCGCGACCCCGGTGAGGAACCGCGCGACCGCCAGCACGAGCACCGAACCGGCCGTCGCGAAGAGGACGCACGCCACGATGCCCAGCGCGAGCGCGGGCAGCAGGACCGGTTTGCGCCCGATCCGGTCCGAGACCACACCCGCGATCAGGAGCGCGGCGAGCAGGCCCGCGATGTAGCAGGCGAAGACGACCGTCAGGACGCCTGCGGAGAAGCCGAGTTCGCGCTGCCACAGCACGTAGAGCGGGGTCGGCGCGTTGGACAGGACGAACACGGCGAGGACCGGCCAGGCGGCGAGCCAGGCGGTGCGTTTCACGATCTCCTCCTAGTTCGAGTTTTGTCGTACTAGTTGGAAGATAGTCGAACTAGACGCTAGTACGATATTATTCGAACTGTGACGGAGGAGACGTTGCCGCAGCCGGCCCGGGAGGACCTGCGCCTGGAGGTGGTGCTGTCCGCGCTCAGCGACCCGCTGCGGCTTGGGATGGTGCGGAAGCTGCTGCTGGAGTCGCCGGGCGTGCCGCGCTCGTGCGGCTGGTTCGGGATCGACCGCCCGAAGTCGACGCTGACGCACCACTTCAAGCTGCTCCGCGAGGCCGGGGTGACGACCCAGCGGCAGTACGGGCTGGAGCGCCGCAGCGAGGTGCGCGTCGCCGACCTCGACGCGCGGTTCCCGGGCCTGCTCGACCTGGTGCGGAACTGGGAACCGCCTACAGCATCAGCTTGAACCCGAGGTGGGTGGCCTCGAAGCCGAGCCGCTCGTAGAAGCGGTGCGCGCGGGTGCGGGAGGCGTCGGAGGTGAACTGCACCAGCGCGCAGCCCCGCCGCCGGGACTCCTCGACCGCCCACTCCATCAGCCTGGCCCCGAGCCCACCGCCGCGCTGGTCGGACCGCACCCGCACGCCCTCGACCAGCGCCCGCGTCGCGCCGCGGCGGGACAGGCCCGGGATGAACGTCAGCTGCAGCGTGCCCACCACGTCGCCGTCCCGCTCCGCGACCGCCAGCAGCTGGCCGGGGTCGGCGTCGATCGCCTCGAACGCCCGCAGGTAGGCCGGGTCGCCGGGCGCCTCCCGCCGCGCGCCGAGGTCGTCGTCGGCCAGCATCGCCACGATCTCCTCGACATCGGAGCGCCGGGCACGTCTAATGTGGATCTCACTCACGACAGTCGAGTATGGCACCGGCGCCGAAGGAGGAGTCCCCTTGACCACGCTCCGCTCCAGCACCGTCGCGGACATCCTCCGGCGCAGCGCGGCGCGCTGGCCCGCTCGCGTCGCGCTGAAGTTCGCCGACCGTACCTGGACCTACGCCGAACTCGACGCCGCCGTCACCCGCGCCGCCGCGCACCTGCTCGGCCTCGGGCTGGCCAAGGGCGACCGGGTCGCCGCGTACGGCAAGAACTCCGACGCCTACCTGATCGGCTTCCTCGCGTGCGCCCGCGCCGGGCTCGTGCACGTGCCCGTCAACTACAACCTGACCGGCGACGAGCTGGCCTACCTGGTCGAGCAGTCCGGCAGCCGCGTCGCGCTCGCCGACCCCGCGCTGGCGGGCAACCTGCCGCCGCTGGAGCAGGTGGTGCCGCTGCGCGACGCCGAGGGTGCGCTGGTCGCGCTGTCCGGCGAGGCGCCCGCGCTGGACGTCGACGTGGCCGACGGCGACCTCGTGCAGCTGCTGTACACGTCCGGCACGACGTCCCGGCCCAAGGGTGCGATGATGACCCACCGCGCGCTGGTGCACGAGTACCTCTCGTGCATCACCGGCCTCGACCTCACCGCGGACGACGACCCGCTGCACGTCATGCCGCTCTACCACTCGGCGCAGATGCACGTGTTCCTCGTCCCGTGGCTGGCCGTCGGCGCGACGAACACGCTCCTGGAAACGCCGGATCCGACGGACATCCTGCGCCGCCTGGCCGAGGACCGGCACGGCGCGTTCTTCGCCGCGCCGACGCTGTGGGTCGCGCTGGCCAACCACCCCGACTTCGGCTCCCGGGACCTGAGTGCGCTGCGCAAGGCGTACTACGGCGCGTCGATCATGCCGGGGCCGGTGCTCGACCGCCTCCGGGAAGCCATGCCGGAGCTGGGTTTCTACAACTGCTTCGGGCAGTCCGAGATCGGCCCGCTGGCGACGATCCTGCGCCCCGAGGATCACGCCGAGCGCCCCGACTCGGCCGGCCGCCCGGTGCTGTTCGTCGAACTGCGCGTGGTCGACGCCGAGGGCAACGACGTGGCGCCGGGCGAGTCCGGGGAATGCGTCTACCGGAGCCCGCAGCTTTGCGAGGGGTACTGGGACAAGCCCGAGGAGACGGCGGAAGCCTTCCACGGCGGCTGGTTCCACTCCGGCGACCTGGTGCGGATCGACGAGGAGGGCTACATCTACGTCGTCGACCGCATCAAGGACGTGATCAACACCGGCGGTGTGCTGGTGGCGTCCCGCGAGGTCGAGGACGCGCTCTACACGCACCCGGCGGTGGCCGAAGCCGCGGTGATCGGCGTCCCCGACGAGAAGTGGATCGAAGCGATCACCGCGGTCGTGGTGTCCAAAGAGGACGTCGCGCCGGAGGAACTGATCGCCCACGTCCGGGAACGGCTGTCCGCGTTCAAGGTGCCGAAGGCGATCCGGTTCGTCCCGGACCTCCCGCGCAACGCCTCGGGCAAGATCCTCAAGCGCGAGCTGCGGGAGCAGTTCTCCTGAACTCGTCGCCGATCAGGCTGTCCACGCTGTCGTCGCCGCCGGGAAGGGACGCGTCGCGCATCGCCTTCGCGGCGGCGGCGTCGGTGGTCTCCGGCGGCACGACCAGCAGCGTCAGGCGGCGCATGCCCGGGCCGACGAGGGTGACGGTGCCGGGGCGCTGCGACCGGAACCCGTCCAGCCGCACCGTGCGCCCGCCGGTGGCGAGCTTGGGGCCTGCGGGGTTCCAGCCGTCCAAGTGGTAGGTCGACCGCTCGACGGCGCCGAGCCGGGCCGTCAGCGCGGCGAGCAGCGCGGGCAACTCGGCGGACAGGTCGCGGGACCTGGGCCACCACGCGCCGTCGACCTGCCCGGTGGCAGGCGCCTCCGGCTTGAGCGTCATGCGCAGACCCGGCCCGGATTGCTGGGGGGTGGTGGTGGATGTGGGTGAACCCGACGTCATGTCGGCGCTCCCGTCCCCGGCCGGAAGAGCGGCCGGTGTGGTGCCGGGAAGTCCCGGCACCACCGACACTACACGGTCCCGGCCCGCAGCGGCGCGCCCGTTTCGTGCAGGTGCCGCAACACTTCGCGGTAGGACCGCACCAGACCGGTCTCGCTGTAGGAGATCCCGTGCGCGGCGCAGAACCGCCGCACGATGGGCTGCGCGTGCCGCAGGTGCGGCCGGGGCATGCTGGGGAACAGGTGGTGCTCGATCTGGTAGTTCAGCCCGCCGAGCAGGAAGTCGGTGAACCAGCCGCCGCGGACGTTGCGCGACGTCAGCACCTGCTTGCGCAGGAAGTCCGGCGACTCGCCGGTCATCGTCGGCATGCCCTTGTGGTTCGGGGCGAACGAGCATCCCATGTAGACACCCCACAGCGCCTGGTGCACCACGACGAACAACACGGCGATGCCGGGCGACAGGACGAGGAACACAGCGGCGAGGTACCCCACGGTGTGGGCGACCAGCAGCGCGCCTTCGAGGCGCCGGGCCCTGGTCTCACCCCGCCACACCGAACGAATGCCGGAGGCGTGCAGGTTCCTCGTGCATGCCGATCAGGCCGCCGCGCAGCGTCCCCAGCGTGTCGTCGGGGCGGCGCGTCCGGAAGATCTCAGCAACTGCCACCAGTTGTCGCCGAGGAGGCGAAGGCGGTCCGGGCGCCCGCGGCGCGGATCTCGCGCGACAGGGCGGCGTAGTCGCTGCCGGTTCCGGACGAAGTGGGCGCCGTGGCGCCGGTCAGCGGCGGCGGGCCGGGGTGGACGACGGCGCCGCGAAGCGGACGTGCCGCGCGGGGGTCACGTCGACCTCGCCCGCGGTCCGGGTGGGTTCCTCGGCCAGGGGGTGGCTGAACAGGACGGGCGCGGCCGCGTCCGGGGTACGGGTCTGACGGGTGGTCTGCATCAAGGTGAGCTCCTGAAAAGGGGTGGCCGGCGCCGTCTGGCGCGGCAGCCAGGTGGTGAGGACGTCCGGCCCGGGAAACAGCCCGTGACCGGCGGAGTCGATGGCAGCGGGGGGCGAGCGTCAGCATCGCGGCAGGTTCACCGTTCCGGTGCTCCTCGCAACCGGCGTCGACGGCGACCGAACCCGCCCGCTGCCACCCACCCTACGCGAAGTCGCGCCCGGGCGCCCCTGCGACCCGCTCAGGCCACCGAGTAGCGGCGCACCCCGTCCTCGACGAGCAGGGCCAGCTTGCCCTGGTGGACCAGCAGGTCGAGGTGCGCGGCGGTCTCCAGGACGGCCAGCATCCGGTTGAACACGTCCAGCTCGTCCAGCTTGCGCTGCCGCCGCGTCCAGCCCAGCCGCAGCGCCGACTCGTACGCGGTCGCGGCACCGTCCACAATGGTCGTCGCGATGACGTCGAGCCGCTGGGCGTGGTGGTCCAGCAGTTCGTCGACCCTGGCGTGCACGCTGTCGGACACCGGGCCGTGCGCGGGCAGCATCCGCCGGTCCGGCATGCCCCGCACCAGGCGCAGCGAGTCCAGGAAGTCGCGCAACGGCATCTCCGCCACCGCGGGCTGGAAACCGATCGACGGCGTGATGTGCGGTAGCACGTGGTCGCCGGTGAACATCAGCCCCGCCGCGCCGTCGTCGAACACGACGTGCCCGGCCGTGTGCCCCGGCGTGTGCACGACGTCGAGCTGCCTGCCGGGAAGCACGACGCGGCGGCCCGGCGTGAGCCACTCGTCGGGCTGCTCCCAGATCGACGCCTCCGTGTTGCGGCCGTGGATCTCGAACACCCGCACCAGTTCGTCGGCCACCGGATCCGCGCCGCACATGCGCAGCGACCGGATCTGCCCGATGAGCGGCACCACGTCCGGGTCCGCCGTCATGCGCAACGACGGCTCCTCCAGCGAGCCCAGCGCGATCCGCCCGCCGAACTCCCGCCGCAGCGCGACCGCCTGCGTGTAGTGGTCGCGGTGCACGTGGGTGACCAGGAACTGGCTCACGTCACCGAGTTCGGCGCCCAGCCCCTTGAGCGCGGCGGCGAGTTGCTCGCGCGCCTCGTCCAGCGCCCAGCCGGAATCGATGAGCACCAGCTCGGAACCCTCGGTGAGGGCGTAGACGTTGACGGCCCGCAGCCCGTCGTTGGGCAGCGGCAACGGGATCCGGTGCACGCCCGGTGCCACGGTGTACAGGCCGGGCTCGCTCCACTCGGCGCTGCCTTCCGGAGTTGCTTCCACGAGACCTCATCGTCCTTTCCGACCGGGAAATTTCACTTTGGAACTTCCCGGGTGGAAAGTCCACCTGCCGTGGTTGAGACCCACGTCACCCCGGGCGCAGCGCGGTGTCCAGGGTCAGCGCCGCGGCGATCACCAGGCTCGCCAGCGGATCCGTGAGCTGCGCGAACACCTCCACGACGTAGTCGCGGCCGTCCCCCTCCGCCGAGCGCGCCACTTCCCGGCCGGCGGCGTCGGTGATGCTGAACTCACGCGGCCGCCGGTGCTCCAGCACCCCGGCCGGGCGGCCGTGGGCCGACAGCGTGAACCGGTCCGGCCCGTCGGGCGCGATCCCGCCGATCGGCGTGCCGTCCGCGCGCGTCACCAGAAAGCGCGAGTCGTGTGCCCGCACTTTCAGCACGACACTTCCGCCGGAGTCGCGGACGGCGAAACAGTTCGGGCGGAAGCGGGCGGATCCGGTGAGCGCCCACAACGTTTTCCGGAACGCGCCGTGATCGGTTTCCGCGACGGTTCCCAGCGGTCGCCCGTGCTGGTCCCGCACGCCGGGCCCTGCCGCCCCGGCACGGTGGCTGACCACCAGGAAGGGCTCGGTGAACAGGGTGCCACCGCCCGCGTGCCGCGAACCGCTCGTCATGCCCGTCAAGGTTAGCCAGCGGAAATCAAGAACGGGAGACGACCGGGGAATTGCGGAGAAATGTCCGGTTGACCGGATTTTCCGACATCGACACCTTTCCGCTATTCCTCCCGGCGCCATTTTCCGGGCCGCCCGCGGGGCCGGGGGCGCGACCGGCCGGGCGGCCTTGGAGAATCGGGGTGTGAGCGAACACGTCTGGCCACCCGGTGCGGCCACCGCGGTGGGATCGATGCCCGGCGCCGACCCGGCGGAGGCGGCCGCCGTCGTCTTCGGCGAGCTGCCCGACTTCCCGCACCTGCCGGAGCTGCCTGCCCGCGGCGTCGGGGCGGACCTGATCGGCCGGACCGCCGCGATGCTGGTGGACCTCGCGATCGAGGTCGTGCCCAGCGGTTACCGGGTCGCGGCGCGCCCGGGGCACGACCACCGGCGCGCGGTGGACCTGCTGCGCTGGGACCTCGACGCGGTCACCGAGGCGGGTGCCGCGCCCGTGATCAAGACGCAGCTGGCCGGGCCGTGGGCGCTGGCCGCCGGCATCGAGCTGCCGCGCGGGCACCGCGTGCTCACCGACCGCGGCGCGGTGCGCGAGTTCACCGAATCGGCGCTGGAGGGGCTCGCCGCGCACGTCGGCGAGCTCAAGGCGCGCACCGGCGCGGAGGTCGTGGTCCAGTTCGACGAGCCGACCCTGCCCGCCGTGCTCGCCGGTTCGCTGCCGACCCCGTCGGGCTACGGCACCGTCCCTGCGGTCCCTGAACCGGAGGCGCGGGAACTGCTGAGCCGCGTGATCGAGCGGGCCGGCGAGCTGACCGGGCAGCCGGTCGTCGTGCACTGCTGCGCCGCGCGGCCGCCGGTCGGCCTCCTGCACGCCGCGGGCGCGGGTGCGCTGGCGATCGACGCGACGCTGCTCGGCGGAGCGCCCTCGACCCTGCTCGACGAGCTGGGGGAGGCCTGGGACAGCGGGACCGTGCTGTTCCTCGGCCTGGTGCCTGCGCTGGAACCGGCCCGGCGACCCGCGTTGCGGGAGCTGGCGCAGCCCGCGCTGGCGCTGGCCGACCGGCTCGGGTTCAACCGCTCGACGCTGGCCGAGCGCGCGGTGCCGACGCCGACGTGCGGCTTCGCCGGGGCGACCGCGGACTGGGTGCGCCGCGCCCTGAAGCTGACCACGGATCTGGGCAAAGCGTTCGTGGAGCCGCCGGAAGGCTGGTAGGACCTACCCGATGCGATGGTTTCGACGACGGCGTCCAGAGGACGAGCTGCCCGACCCGCGCACGGCGTGGCCGGAGCAGGCGGTGCCGGACGACCCGGTGGCCGCCGCGGAGCGCTTCTGGCGCCGCTGGCCGGAGATGCTGCCGGAGATCAGCGCGGCGCTGGGCGACCGCGAGCCGCAGCGCGTCGAGGGCGAGCTGGCCGCTGCCGTCGCCGAGCTGCACCCGGACCTGCACGTGTCACTCGAACGAGGGCAGCGGGCCATCTACGCGCTCGTGGTGAGCGGCCAGGAGGACCCGGCGCTGCGGCCGTTCACCGACGCGTGGAAGGCCGCCGCGCCGCCCGAGGACGCGATCTGGGAGTACCACGACTCGGTGCCGCCGGTGCCCGATCCGACGGGCGTGACGGTGAACCTCGGGACGCGGTCGGTCGCGCTGGCCGACGTCCGGGTCGCCGCGCAGGTGGACGAGGCCGAGGGGGTGGTCGACGTCGCGGTCCACCACCCGCTGCTGGGTGAACTCGACCCGGCCGCGCGGTCGGCGATGACGTTCCTGCCGCTGGACGCAACGCTCGGCGAACGCCTCGCGGCGGAACGGTTACGCAGGGTGGAGACGGCCGAGGCCGAGCCCGCCGGCGCCATCACGCTCCTCGAACTGCGTGACCTGGTCCGTGGTCTGGACGAGGAACGCCCGGAAACTGTCGGTGGTGCTGACTAAGCTGACGGACTGTGAGTGAGACTCCAGCCGCACAGGACGTCACCGAGGTCCCCGCCGAGGTCCGCGATCGCCACGGCGCGCTCGCGGAAGAGGTGCGCGGGCACCAGTTCCGGTACTACGTGCTGGACTCGCCGGTCATCAGCGACGGCGAGTTCGACGCGCTGCTCAAGGAGCTGGAGCGGCTGGAGTCGGAGTACCCGGGCCTGGCGACGCCGGATTCGCCGACCCAGAACGTCGGCGGCACGTTCTCCACCGACTTCGTCGCGGTCGACCACCTCGAACGCATGATGAGCCTGGACAACGTCTTCGACGAGGAGGAGTTGCGGGCGTGGGTCGACCGGGTGGAGCGCGAGGTCGGCGGGTCCACCCAGTACCTGTGCGAGCTCAAGATCGACGGGCTGGCCATCAACCTGCTGTACGAGAAGGGGCGGCTGGTCCGCGGGCTCACCCGCGGCGACGGTCGGACGGGTGAGGACGTCACGCTCAACGTCCGCACGCTCGAGCAGGTGCCGGAGACGCTGACCGGCACCGACGAGTACCCGGTGCCCGACCTGGTCGAGGTGCGCGGCGAGGTGTTCTTCCGGGTCGAGGACTTCGCGGAGCTCAACGCCCGGCTGGTCGAGGCTGGCAAGCCGCCGTTCGCGAACCCGCGCAACACCGCGGCCGGGTCGTTGCGGCAGAAGGACCCGAAGGTCACGCGCAGCCGCAAGCTGCGGCTGATCTGCCACGGGCTCGGCAAGCGCGAGGGTTTCGAGCCTGCCCGGCAGTCGGAGGCCTACGAGGCGCTGGCGGCGTGGGGGCTGCCGGTGTCCAGCCACACGAAGGTCGTCGAGAAGGCGTCCGAGCTGCTGGACCACATCCGGTACTGGGGCGAGCACCGGCACGACGCCGAGCACGAGATCGACGGCATCGTGGTGAAGGTCGACCAGGTGTCGCTGCAGCGGCGGCTGGGCAGCACGTCCCGCGCGCCGCGCTGGGCCATCGCCTACAAGTACCCGCCGGAGGAGGCGACCACCCGGCTGCTGGACATCCAGGTCAACGTGGGCCGCACCGGGCGGGTCACGCCGTTCGCGGTGATGGAGCCGGTGAAGGTGGCCGGGTCGACGGTGGCGATGGCGACGCTGCACAACGCGCAGGAGGTCAAGCGCAAGGGCGTGCTGATCGGCGACCGCGTGGTGATCCGCAAGGCGGGCGACGTGATCCCCGAGGTGCTCGGCCCGGTGGTCGACGTGCGCACCGGCGACGAGCGCGAGTTCATCATGCCCACGTTCTGCCCGGAGTGCGGCACGAAGCTGGCGCACCAGAAGGAGGGCGACGTCGACATCCGCTGCCCCAACGCGCGGTCGTGTCCCGCGCAGCTGCGGGAGCGGTTGTTCCACCTGGCCGGGCGTGGCGCGTTCGACATCGAGATGCTCGGCTACGAGGCCGCGACGGCGCTGCTGGAGTCCGGGGTGGTCGTCGACGAGGGCGACATCTTCGACCTGGACGAGGAGAAGCTGGGGCGGGTCGAGCTGTTCCGCACCAAGGCGGGGGAGCTGTCCGCGAACGGGCGCAAGCTGCTGGCCAACCTGGACAGCGCGAAGGACCGTCCACTGTGGCGGGTGCTGGTGGCGTTGTCGATCCGGCACGTCGGCCCGACCGCGGCGCAGGCGCTGGCCCGGGAGTTCGGCTCGCTGGAGGCGATCGAGAACGCCGACGAGGCCGCGATGGCCGATGTGGACGGTGTCGGCCCGACGATCGCCGGGGCGTTGCGGGAGTGGTTCGCCGTCGACTGGCACCGCGAGGTGGTGGAGAAGTGGCGCCGCGCCGGGGTCCGGATGGCGGAGGAGCGCGACGAGTCGGTGCCGCGCACGCTGGAAGGCCTGTCGATCGTGGTGACCGGTTCGCTGAACACGTTCTCGCGCGACGAGGCCAAGGAGGCGATCATGTCGCGCGGCGGCAAGGCCGCGGGCTCGGTGTCGAAGAAGACGGCGTTCGTCGTGGTCGGCGACGCGCCGGGCTCCAAGTACGACAAGGCGGTGCAGCTGAAGGTCCCGATCCTCGACGAGGGCGGTTTCCAGGTGCTGCTGGACCGCGGCCCCGAGGCCGCCGCCGAGGTGGCACTGCCGACGGAGGAGCCGGCTGGTGAGTGAGGTGTCGGCTCGCGCGCCGCGGCCGGAGGGGTGGGTCCGCTGTGGTGGCGGGGCTGACGGAGGAGCCGACCGGTGAGTGAGGTGTCCGTTCGCGCGCGGCGGCGGGAGGGTGCCGCTGTGGTGGCGGGGCCGACCGGCGCGTGCGTGGTGTGGCGGGCGAGCGGAGTGTCCGGCCGAGCGGTGCGGCCAGGGCGCGCCCCCGGGGCGGCGCCGACCAGGGCGACCGCGGTGCGGCTGATGGGTGAGGTGCCGGCTCGCGCGCCGTGGCCGGAGGGCTCCGCTGCGGTGGCGGGGCTGACCGGGGCGTGCGTGGTGCGGCTGGCGAGCGGAGTGTCCGGCCGAGCGGTGCGGCCAGGGCGCGCTCCTGGGATGGCGCGGGTGAGCGCGCCCGTGGTGTGGCCGGTGGAACCCGTTGCGGGGCCGGCCGTTGTGCCCGTGGTGATCTCAGCCGGAGGTGGCCGATGAGCGAGGTGTCCGTCCGACCGGCCCGCCCCGAGGAGTACGCGGCCATCGGCGAGTTGACCGCCTCCGCCTACCTCGCGGACGGCCTGATCACCGCCGACGACGACTACGTCCGCGAACTGGCCGACGCCGCCCACCGCGCCGAACACGCCGAACTCCTGGTCGCCACGGACGACGACGGCCTGCTCGGCTCGGTCACGATCGTCCACCCGGGAACGCACTACGCCGAAATCGCCCGCGACGGTGAGCTGGAGTTCCGCATGCTGGCCACCGCACCCGCCGCCCGGGGCCGCGGCGTCGGCGAGGCCCTCACGCGAGCAGTGCTCGACCGGGCGCGTGCCCTCGGCGCCCGCGCCGTGGTGATGTCCAGCCTGGACACCATGAAGACAGCGCACCGCCTCTACACCCGGCTCGGTTTCATCCGCCTGCCGGAACGGGATTGGGAGCCGTTGCCGGGCCTGTGGTTGCGGGCTTTCCGGCTGCTCCTGTAGGGGGCAGTGACGCCGGGGGCGTTCGCACCAGGGTCGTGGTGCTGGCGAGGGTGAGGCGCGCTGCCTGACTCTGCAGCGGGTGGGTTTCAGTCGCGGTCGGGGTTGGGGACCATTGCCGGGCCTGTGGTTGCGGCTTTCCGGCTGCTCCTGTGAGGGGGCACTGACGCCGGGGGCGTTCGCACCAGGGTTGTGGTGCTGGCGGGGGTGAGGCGCTGCCTGGCTCTGCGGCGGTGGGTTTCAGTCGCGGTCGGGGTTGGGAACCGCTGCCGGGCCTGTGGTTGCGCGCCTTCCGGCTGCTCCTGTGACGCGCCGGTTCACCTTCACCGGCGGGTGAACTCAGCCCCGCCGCATCGCCTCCACCCCCGGCTCGGCTCAGCCGGCGGGCTCGGGAGCCGCCGCTGGGGCCGGGGCCTCACCAGCAGCAATCGCGGCGGTCCGCTGCTCGATCGCGGCCGTCCGGTCCTCGATCGCGTGCACCACCGCCGCCATGTCCTCCGCGCCGTGGCCCAGCCGCAGCGTCTCCCCGTACAGCTCGTGGCACACGTCCAGCAGCGGCGACGCCAGCTCCGCCCCGCGAGCCGCCTCCGCGACCAGCTGGTTGTTCTTCAGCACGTCCGCGATCGCCGCCTGCACCCCGAAATCCCGGGCCACCAGCTTCGCCACCTTCACCCGGGACACGTCGCTCGCCATCGGGCCCGCGTTCAGCACCTCCACGAACCTCGCCAAGTCCAGGCCCTGCCGCTCCGCGAAGTGCGTCGCCTCGGCCAGGCCCGTCACCATCGTGATCAGGTACAGGTTCACCGCGAGCTTCATCAGCAACGCGCCCGGCACCGGCCCGCACTCCACCACCTGACGGCACACCGGCGCCAGCAACGGCCCCACCTCGGCCACCGCCCCCGGCTCGCCCGCCAGCATCGCCACCAGCTGCCCCGCCTCGGCCGGCTTCCGCGACCCCGACACCGGCGCCTCGACGTACCGGCCACCTGCCGCGGCGACATCGGCCGCCAGCCCACGCGAGTACTCCGGCGACGTCGTCCCCATGTGCACGACGATCCGCCCGCCGACGTTCGCCGCGAACCCGCTCCCGCCGCGGCCCAGCACGGCATCCACCGCCGCGCCGTCGGCGAGCATCAGGAACACCACGTCCGCCCGCCGGCACACCTCCGCCGCGCTCCCGGCGACCGCCGCCCCCGCCGCGCGCAGCACCTCGGCCTTCGCGGCGGTCCGGTTCCACACCACGAGCGGCGCGCCCGCGCGGACGAGGTTCAGCGCCATCGGCGTGCCCATCGTGCCCAGCCCCAGGAAACCCAGCTCCATCCCAGCACACTAGCGCGCGACTATGACACTTGTCATGAGCCGGTCAGGTGCCCGATCAGTTCGATCAGCTGCCGCCGGAAGGCCGCGTCGTCGCCGAGGGCGCCGATCACCGACGAGTCCTCCCGCGCGATCTGCTCCGAAGTGGCCAGCACCTCTTCGCCCGCGGGGGTGAGCCGCGCCAGGGAGCGGCGGCCGTCGAGCGGATCGGGCACGCGCGTGACGTACCCGGATCTGGACAGCCGGTCCAGGGTGCGGCTCATCGTCTGGTCCGTCACCTGGCACCGGCGGGCCAGCGCGCGCTGCGACAACGGCCCGCCGCGCAGCGTGTGCAACGCGATCAGCCCGGCGTGCGACAGCCCGAGCGTCTCCAGCCGCGCCGTCCACCGCTGCTCGACCAGTCGCGCCGCCGCGGACAGCAACCGCCCGGTGGGCCAGGAGGCCATCCCTTCCGCACCCTCGAGCGATGTCCGATTTGCCGGGCCTTCCTCTGCGGGCAACCGCACCTCCCGGTAATGTTCAGCCTGCTGAACAACTCTCCGATCCCTAGGACTGTATTAGCCCATGAGGACCGCACGCTGGCTCGTCCCCGCCCTGCTCGTCGTCGCCTGGCTGGCGCTCGGGGGCTTCGGCGGCCCCTACGCGGGCAAGCTGAGCGACGTCGCCACCAACGACAACTCCGCCTTCCTCCCGGCGTCCGCCGAATCCACCCGCGCGCTGAACGAGCAGCGCACCTTCAGCACCGACCAGACCCTCCCGGCGATCGTCGTCGCCGAGCGCACCAGCGGCGTCACGCCCCAGGACAACGCCTTCCTCGCCGAGGCGGCGGCCCGCATCCAGGCCGTCCCCGGCGTCACGCAGGTCGCGAGCCCGCAGCCGTCCCAGGACGGCCAGGCCCTCGAACTCACCGTCTCCGTCCTGGTCGGCGGCGAACCCGGCGAGGTCGTCGAGCAGATCCGCGCCGAACTCCGCCAGGCGCCGCCGGGGCTGACCGTCCTCGTCGCCGGACCGGCCGCGCAGATCGCCGACCTCGTCACCGCATTCGGCGGCATCGACGGCCTGCTCCTGCTGGTCGCCGGGATCGTCGTGGCGCTCATCCTCGTCGTGGTCTACCGCAGCCCGCTGCTGCCCGTCGTCGTGCTGCTCTCCGCCGTCTTCGCGCTCGGGCTGGCCAGCCTGGTCGTCTACCTGCTCGCCGACCACGACGTCCTCACCCTCAACGGGCAGAGCCAGGGCATCCTGTTCATCCTCGTCTTCGGCGCGGCCACCGACTACGCGCTCCTCCTGGTCTCCCGGTTCCGCGAACAACTCCGCGACACCGAGAGCCGCTACGAAGCCGTCAAACTGGCCTGGCGCGCCACCTTGCCGCCGATCGCCGCCTCGGCCGGGACCGTCGTGCTCGGCGTGCTCTGCCTGCTGTTCTCCGACCTGCAGTCCAACCGCGGCCTCGGCCCGGTCGCCGCGATCGGCATCGCCGCCGCGTTCGCAGCCTCCGTCACGTTCCTGCCCGCCGCGCTCGCCCTGCTCGGCCGGGCCGCGTTCTGGCCCGTCCGGCCCAAGCTCGGCTCGCCGCACCCGGAGTCGCGCGGCATCTGGGGCCGGATCGCCAAGGCCGTCGCGGCCAAACCGCGGGCGATCTGGATCGGCACCACCGTCCTGCTGCTGGCGGGCGCCGCGTTCGTCCCACAGCTCAAGGCGGGCGGCGTCGCGCAGTCCGACCTGTTCCTCACCCCGGTCGACTCGGTCGCCGGCCAGGAGGTGCTGGTCAAGCACTTCCCCGGCGGGTCCGGCTCGCCGACCACGATCATCGCCAACGCGGGCCAGGGCGAGGCCGTCGCGCAGGCCGCGCGGGTGGACGGGGTGGCGCAGGTCGCCGCGGTTCCCAACGTGGTCGACGGCCGCGTCCAGGTCGTCGCGATCCTCACCGACGCCGCCGACTCGGAAGCCGCGCTCGACACCGTCGGCCGCATCCGGGAGGCCGTGCACGCGGTGCCCGGCGCGGACGCCGTCGTCGGCGGCACCACCGCCACCCAGCTGGACACGCAGGAGACCTCCGAGCGGGACCGGGCGGTGATCATCCCGATCGTCCTCGTGGTGATCTTCGCGGTGCTCGCGCTGCTGCTGCGGGCCCTGCTCGCGCCACTGCTGCTGATCGCGACCGTCGTGCTGTCCTTCGCCGCCACCATGGGCGTGTCCGCGGTGGTGTTCAACCACCTGCTGGACTTCCCCGGCGCGGACCCGGCGGTGCCGCTGTTCGGGTTCGTCTTCCTGGTGGCGCTCGGGATCGACTACAACATCTTCCTGATGACCCGGGTGCGCGAGGAGGCCCTCCGCACGAACACGCACGAGGGCACGTTGCGCGGGCTCACGCTCACCGGCGGCGTGATCACCTCGGCCGGGGTGGTGCTCGCCGCCACCTTTGCGGCGCTGGCGGTCATCCCGATCCTGTTCCTGGCCCAGATCGCGTTCATCGTCGCGTTCGGCGTCCTGCTCGACACCCTGATCGTGCGGTCGCTGCTGGTGCCGGCCCTGACGCTGGACGTCGGGCGGCGGATCTGGTGGCCGTCGAAGGTGCCGTGATCAGCCGTCGAGCACGACGGCGACGATCCCGGCCAGGTGCGCGAGGCGCGCGACCTCGGCGGCCCGGAACATCGGGCCGCCGGGGCGGCCGACGAGCAGCGCCTTGTCCGGCTTGCCCAGCGGCGTCGCGGCCAGCTCGGTGCCCAGCTCCTGCCAGGTTTCCGGCACCCAGGAGTCCTCGGAGTCCAGGATCGTGGCGCGCTCCAGCGGCAGCCACGGCAGATCGGTGATCGGCGCCTCGGGCGCCGCGCTGGAGGAGGCCAGCCGGTCCACGCCCGGCTCGCTGACCGACACCACGATCGCCCAGCCCGCCCGGATGATCCGCGGCACGCCCTCGACCAGCACCGACAGCCCGGACGCCGGCTGCGCGGCGATCTCCTCGACCAGTTCCAGTTCGCGATGGGTGTCCAGCACGCCGGCGTACGGCCGCACCGCGTCGACCTCGACGCCCTCCACGCTCTCCGCCGCGGTGATCACGGCGTCCGGCAGCCTGCCGGAGGGCAGTTCCACGACCATGTCGTCGATCGCGACGCCGCCGCCGCGCTCGACCACGTCCACCGAGAGGATGTCCGCCCCGATCATGCCGAGAGCCGTCGCGACCGCTCCGAGGGTTCCTGGCGTGTCCGGGAGCTGCACCCGGATCAGGAAGGACAACGTGAACCCCTCTCGGGTCCGGCGCTCCCGCCTCGCCGGGGAGCGCAACCGGCCGCTGATTGTGACAGACGAAGGCCGTCACGGGGAGCCATCGTCTGCCTACCGAGACCGGATCGCGAGCCCGCCGTGCACAACCCGGTCGAGGTCGCAAGGCCCGCCGCCATAGACTTGTGACTCACCGAAACACCGATCCGCACACCCCGGGAGTCACCCGCGTGCCCAACATTTCCCGCGACGAGGTCGCGCACCTGGCCAAGCTCGCCAGGCTCGCGGTCACCGACGACGAGCTGAACGTTTTCGCAGGTCAGCTCGACCAGATCCTGGACGCGGTCGCCAAGGTCAGCGAGGTCGCCGCCGACGACGTGCCGCCGACCTCGCACGCCGTGCCGCTCACGAACGTCTTCCGCGAGGACGTGGTCCGGCCCGGGCTCACTCAGCAGCAGGCGCTGGCCGGTGCGCCGGCCGCCGAAGAGGGCCGCTTCCGGGTGCCGCGGATCCTGGGGGAGGAACAGTGACCGACCTAACACGGCTGTCGGCCGCCGAGCTGGCCGAGAAGATCCATGCGCGCGAGGTGTCGGCCGCGGAGGTCACGCAGGCGCACCTGGACCGCATCGGCGAGGTCGACGACCACGTCCACGCGTTCCTCAACGTCGACGCCGAGGGCGCGCTCGCGGCGGCCCGTGAGGTCGACGCCGCGCTGGCCGACGGCCAGGCCCCGGCCTCGCCGATCGCCGGTGTCCCGCTCGCCCTCAAGGACGTGCTGACCACCCAGGGCCTGCCCACCACCTGCGGCTCGAAGAGCCTGGAGAACTGGATCCCGCCGTACGACTCGACGGTCACGCGCAAGCTGCGCGAGGCGGGCGTGCCGATCCTGGGCAAGACCAACATGGACGAGTTCGCGATGGGCTCCTCCACCGAGAACTCCGCGTTCGGCCCGACGCACAACCCGTGGGACCACGCCCGCATCCCGGGCGGCTCCGGCGGTGGCTCCGCCGCGTCGCTGGCCGCCTTCGAGGCGCCGCTGGCGATCGGCACCGACACCGGCGGCTCGATCCGCCAGCCGGGCGCGGTCACCGGCACGGTCGGCGTGAAGCCGACCTACGGCGGGGTGTCCCGCTACGGGCTGGTGGCGTTCTCGTCCTCGCTCGACCAGGCCGGGCCGTGCGCCCGCACCGTGCTGGACGCCGCGCTGCTGCACGAGGTCATCGGCGGGTGGGACCCGCTCGACTCGACCTCGATCAACGCGCCGGTGCCGCCGGTCGTCGCCGCCGCCCGCGAGGGCCTGCGCGGTGACCTCAAGGGCGTCAAGGTCGGCGTGGTCAAGGAGTTCAGCGGCGAGGGCTACCAGGCCGGCGTGCAGCGCTCGTTCGAGGGCGCGGTCGAGCAGCTCACGGCGCTCGGCGCCGAGGTCGTCGAGGTGTCCTGCCCGAACTTCGTCTACGCGCTGCCGGCGTACTACCTGATCGCGCCGAGCGAGGCGTCGTCGAACCTGGCCCGGTTCGACGCCATGCGCTACGGCCTGCGGGTCGCCGACGACGGTTCGCACAGCGCCGAAGAGGTCATGTCGGCCACCCGCGAGGCCGGTTTCGGCGCCGAGGTCAAGCGCCGCATCATGCTCGGCACGTACGCGCTGTCCTCCGGCTACTACGACGCCTACTACGGCTCGGCGCAGAAGGTGCGGACGCTCATCTCCCGCGACTTCGCGGCCGCGTTCGAGAAGGTGGATGTGCTGGTCTCGCCGACCACCCCGACCACCGCGTTCAAGATCGGCGAGCGGGTCGACGACCCGATGGCCATGTACCTCGCCGACCTGTGCACGATCCCGGCCAACCTGGCGGGCAACGCCGCCATGAGCGTGCCCAGTGGACTGTCCGATGAGGACGGGCTGCCGGTCGGCCTGCAGATCATGGCCCCGGCGCTGGCCGACGACCGGCTCTACCGGGTCGGCGCCGCCTACGAGGTCGCGCGCGGGTCGATCATCGACCGGGTTCCGGAGCTGAAGGGAGTCTCGGCGTGACCGCCGTTGCCGAAGTGATGGACTACGCCGAGGTCGTCGAGCGGTTCGACCCGGTGCTCGGGCTCGAGGTCCACGTCGAGCTGAACACCAAGACGAAGATGTTCTGCGGCTGCGCCAACGAGTTCGGCGGCGAGCCCAACACCAACGTGTGCCCGACCTGCCTCGGCCTGCCCGGCGCGCTGCCGGTGCTCAACGGCAAGGGCGTCGAGGGCGCGATCCGCATCGGCCTCGCGCTGAACTGCGAGATCGCCGAGTGGTGCCGGTTCGCCCGGAAGAACTACTTCTACCCGGACATGCCGAAGAACTTCCAGACCTCGCAGTACGACGAGCCGATCGCGTTCAACGGCTACCTGGACGTGACGCTGGACGACGGCGAGGTCGTGCGCGTGGAGATCGAGCGCGCGCACATGGAGGAGGACACCGGCAAGTCGCTGCACGTCGGTGGCGCCACCGGCCGCATTCACGGCGCGGAGCACTCGCTGCTGGACTACAACCGCGCCGGCGTGCCGCTCATCGAGATCGTCACCAAGCCGATCGTCGGCATGGGCGAGCGGGCCCCCGAGGTCGCCCGCGCGTACGTGACCGCGCTGCGGGACCTGCTGCTGGCGCTGGACGTCTCCGACGTGCGGATGGACCAGGGCTCGCTGCGCTGCGACGCGAACGTGTCGCTGATGCCGAAGGGCGCCACCGAGTTCGGCACCCGCACCGAGACCAAGAACGTCAACTCCTTCCGCAGCGTCGAGCGCGCCGTGCGGTACGAGATGACGCGTCAGGCCGCGGTGCTGGTCGCGGGTGGCACGGTCACCCAGGAGACCCGGCACTTCCAGGAGTCCGACGGCACCACCTCGCCGGGCCGCACCAAGGAGACCGCCGAGGACTACCGGTACTTCCCGGAGCCCGACCTGGTCCCGATCGCGCCGTCGCGCGAGTGGGTCGAACAGCTGCGCGGGACGCTGCCGGAGATGCCGGCCGCGCGCCGCAAGCGGATCCAGACCGAGTGGAACCTGTCCGCCGAGGAGCTGCGCGACCTGTTCAACTCGGGCGCGGTCGAGCTGGTCGAGGCGACCGTCGCCGAGGGCGCGAAGCCGAACGACGCCCGCAGCTGGTGGGTGAACTTCCTGGCGCAGGAGGCCAACGCCCGCGAGACCGAGATTGCCGCGCTGCCGATCACCCCGGCGCAGGTCGCTCGTGTGGCGGCGCTGGTCGACGCCGGCGAGCTGACCAACAAGCTCGCGCGTGAGGTCGTCAAGGGCGTGCTGGCTGGTGAGGGCGAGCCGGACGAGGTCGTGGAGAAGCGGGGCCTGAAGGTCGTCTCGGACGACTCGGCGCTGCTCGCCGCGGTGGACGAGGCGCTGGCCGCGCAGCCGGACATCGCGGACAAGATCCGTGGCGGCAAGGTGCAGGCGGCGGGCGCGATCGTCGGCGCGGTCATGAAGGCGACCAAGGGCCAGGCCGACGCCAAGCGCGTCCGCGAGCTGATCATCGAGCGGGTGGGCGCCTGAGGATGCCGTCGAAGGTGTCCGCAGAGCCCGAGCGGTTCTCGCTCGCCCGCGTCAGCTGGCGCGAGTGGACGGCGTTCGGGGCGGGCGTGGTGGCCACGCTCGCCCTGTTCCTGCCGTGGACGAACCTGTCCGCGACGAACCAGGTCGTCGACGAGGCCCTGCGGGAACTGCCGTCCTCCGACGTCGCGCGGGACGCCTGGACCACCGGCTTCCTCGCCTGGTGCGGGCCGTTGCTGCTGCTCCTCGCCGGTGTCGCGGTGGTCGTGTTCGGACAGTTCCGCAAGGTGCGCGTCGCCGGGCTGCCGCACCTGTGGCTGATCTTCGCCGGGGTCGCGCTGTTGTTGATGGTCCTCGGCTGGTTCGCGATGGGCTGGCAGTTCGACGAGGACACGCGCGAGCTGCTCGACGAGGGCGGCATCGGGCTGTACGCCGGGATCGGCCGGTACCTGGGGATGCTCGGTGCGCTGGCCTCGCTGGTGGCGGCTGTGCTGGACGTTCGGGCGCTGCGCCGCCGGGCCTGAGGTTTTCGCTACGCGGGATGAAAAGCAGCCCCTTCCGAACCCGATCTTGAATTGTTCGGTTGCCGAGACACCGCGTCAAGGCGGGAAAGCGTGCCTTGACCCGGTGGCTCGGCAACCGATT
>NZ_JBEXTZ010000076.1:40189-43987 GCF_040614195.1 Amycolatopsis sp. NPDC006125 | reverse complement strand
CAACCCAGGCCGCCAACCGGCAGCCGAACATGCCAACCTTGCGGCCCTGGCTCAAGGTGATATGCACAAACCGGAAGGCGACGGGATGACCACCCGGCGACCACCCGCCCGAGGTGAGACGACAACGGTCCCCTGGTCATCCCGGAGCCTGCCCGTCCGGCGAGGACTCTTTTGATCTTTAAAGCCGCGCCTTCGCGCGCGAAAAGCACCTGACGGCGCCAAATGGTCACCTTCCGACCACCCCCGCCCCCGATGCCTGATTGTGTTTCAGTCGCCGAGCAACGGCGTCAAGGCGGGAAAGCGTGCCTTGACCCCGCTGATCGGCGACTAAAGATCGGCTGTGGATCGGGGGCGGGGGAGGTCTGGTTGGGGTGGTCGGCTCGCTTTCGTTGCCGGCTCGCTGTTGCGGGGCGGGAGGCAACCTCGGCGATCAGCCCCGCAAAGCAGCCGTCAGCCACTCCACCGCCGGCACGCGCGTCGGCACCTCCGGCCACCCGTTCATGATCGCCATCAGCTGCCAGTACCGTTCGGCCCTGTGGTCGGTCCCGACGGCGATCCGGTCGGCCACCGAGGCGCGGAACGCCGGGTCCGCGGGGTCCTGCCCCTCCGGCGCCCACGTCCGCGCGATGTCGTCGGCCAGTTCGCGTCCCTCCGGTGAATCCGGGGCCAGGCCGGCGTCCAGCGCCTTCTGCGCCCGCTCGCTCCAGCCGATCCAATCCTCCTGCGCCGGCACGGTCGCCTGGCCCGCCCGCAGGTCCTCGGCGTGCCGTTCGCTCATCCGCCGGGTCACCGCGCGGAACTCGGGGTCCTGGATGAGCTCGGCGAACTCGATCCACGCCTCCAGCTGCTCGGGCGACGGGTCGTCGGGCAGCTCCGGTTTCGCCGAGCGCATCCGCTCGTAGAACTCCGCGTCGACCGGCAGGCCCTCGGTCACCTCCTGCCAGAACTCGTCGAGCAGGCGGGCCCGCTCTTCGTCGGACATCGCCGCCAGCCTGTTCATCAGCTTCACTTCCTCCAGCTCGGATTCGCGTTTCACGACCGCACGCAGAACCGCGCGCCGCAACCGCAGCCTGCGGATCTGCTCGTCCAGCGCGTCGATGTGCCGCCGGGCGAGGCGGGGGACGCTCGTCTCCCGCGCGAGCACCGCGGACACATCGGTCAGCCCGAGGCCGAGTTCGCGCAGCGTCTTGATCAGTTCGAGCCGGGCCATCGCCGTCACGTCGTAGAGCCGGTAGCCGGAACTGGTGCGGTCGGCGGGCGGGAGCAGCCCCTCGTCGGAGTAGAACCGGATGGTCTTGACCGGCAACCCGGTCCGACGGCTCAACTCGCCGATGGTGAACGTCCCGTCCGCGCGTCCCATGCTCAACCCTCCAGCCGGTGGAGAGTCAACTGTGCCACGATCACCTGGGTACCGTGGCCGTATGCACTTCACCCGGCCCCGAGAGCTGGTGATCGCCGGGCTGGTCGGGCTCGTCGCCGCGTACCTGCTGTTCAGGTTCGCCTACGGCGACCTGCCCCGCGTGCCGCGCCCGGTCGGCCTCACGCTGTTCGTGCTCGCGGTGATCGACGTCGCACTGGCCTTCGTGATGCGGTCGCGCGTCCGGTCCGGCCGGCTCGTCAACGCGGTCTCGGCGGCGCGCACCGTCGCGCTCGCGAAGGCTTCCTCACTGCTCGGCGCGATCATGCTCGGCGCGTGGGCTGGGATCGCCGGCGCGTTGATCCCGCGGGCGTCGGAGCTGGCCGCGGCGTCGAGCGACCTCCGCAGCGTCGCGATCGGGGCGGTGTGCGCGGTCGCGTTGATCGCCGCGGCGCTCTGGCTCGAGCACTGCTGCCGCACGCCCGAAGACGACGAAAGTGATCCCGATCATCACCCGACCGGTTAACGATGAGAACCGACCGCTCGAAGTACCAACTAGGTCTCAGACGCATAACTAGCGGGTACGGTGTTGGTCATGACTGGCGAGGGTGACGAGACGCGCGGCCGCGTCGTGGGCAGGCCGTGGTTTCTCATCGGCCTGGTCCTCGCGGTCGGCGCCACGATTCCGCTGGTGGTCGCCGACGACATTCGCTACCTGCGGCTGGGGATCGTCGCCGCGTTGTGGGCGGCACTGATCGGCGCGTTCCTCGCCGTGCGCTACCGCCGCCAGGCGACGAACACCGAAGAGGCCGTCGCGCAGGCGCAGGAGGTCTACGAGCTGGAGCTCGAACGCGAGATCGCCGCGCGGCGCGAGTTCGAGCTGGAGGTCGAAGCCGAGACGCGGCAACGGGTCGAGTCCGAGTCCCGCAGCGAACTGGACGCGCTGCGCACGGAAATCGCTTCCCTGCGGGACAACCTGCAGAGCCTGTTCGGCGGCGAGGTGCTGCTGGAGCGCGTCGCGCTGACCGCGCAGGCGACCCGGATGCGCGCGCTGCGCGAGGAACAGCGGGTCGTCGAGTCCGGCCCGAGCCAGCCCCCGCAGATCACCGCGGCGAAGAAGCGGGAGATCACCGACCGGCCGACCGAGTTCATCGAGCGGGTGCGGGAGAAGGAGCCGGTGCGCGCGGGCGGCCGCCCGAGCGCGCCCGAGCCGCGGCGGCCCGAGGTGTCGATGGACCTCCCCGTCCGCCGGGTCGCGAACGCCGAGCCCGTCGACCCCGACCGCACGCGCGTGCAGCCGGCGGCGAAGAAGCCGGAACGCCCGCAGGCCCGTCCCGTCGAGCCGAGCCGTCCCGCGCCGAGCCGTCCTGACCGGGTACGTCCGCCCGCCGCGACGACGCCGGTGAAGCGTGAACCGCAGCGGGTGGAGCAGCCGACGCAGGTCGCCAAGCCCGTCGACCCGGACTGGACGCCGCGAGCCGAGCGTTCGGCGACCGATTTGTCGGCGGCGTTCCCGACCCGCGTGACGCGGCCCGTGCAGCCGGAGCCGTCGCCGGTGGTGCCCGAGGACCACCCCGTGGTCAACGAGACGTTGCCGGTCGAGGTCCGGCGGCTGGCGCAGCAGGGCAGGCCGGGTGGCCGTCGCCGCCGCGCGGAGGAGGACGAGGCCCCCGCCGGCCGTCGTCGCCGCCCCGACGAGGCGCCGCGGGTGCCGGACGCCGACGAGGCGCCGCCCGGGTTGCGGTCGGACGCCGACGTTCCGGCGAGCCTGCGGACGGAGGCTGACGGCCGTCGAGGCTCGGAGCGGGCCCCGGAGGCCGAGGCGCTGCCGCGGCTTTCGGTGGCCGAGGAGGCGGAGGCCCCGGCACGCCGATCGAGCGCGAGCGCCGCCGTCGCCGGACGCCGCTCGGCCGAGTCGAGCGGGTACCGTTCCGCCGCCGCGATCTCGGGCCGCCGCAGCGCCGAAGCGACGGGTCACCGGGCAGCCGACGAGACGCCCAGTGGCCGCCGCGGTGCTGAGGCAACGGGGCATCGGGCGGCCGACGAGACGTCCACGGGCCGCCGCAGCGCCGAAACGACTGGTCACCGCGCGGCTGCTGAGACGCCCTCGGGCCGCCGCAGCGCCGAAGCGACGGGCCACCGGGCGGCCGACGAGACGCCGACGGGCCGCCGCCACCGCCCCGACGACGAAGCCGCCACCTGGGCGAGCACCGGCCGCCGGGCCAAGCCCGAGCCGGAAACCCCCCGCGGCCGCCGCGCCGCGGTGGAGGAGGACGCCGGTTCCCACTCCGCGGGCCGCTCGGTGAGCGAACTCCTGGCAGCGAACGGCAAAACGGCAACGCCCCGGCGCCGCCGCCGCGCCGAGGACTGACCACCTTCCGGGATCACCGGGAACACGGCGATCTCGCGGCGCTGCCGGCCCGACCCACCGCGATTTCGCG
>NZ_JBEXTZ010000076.1:0-40093 GCF_040614195.1 Amycolatopsis sp. NPDC006125 | reverse complement strand
TGCGGGGGCGGGGACCTGAACCACGGCGATCCGGCGGCATTGCCGACCCAAGCCACCGCGACTTTGCGGGGGCGGGGACCTGAACCACGGCGATCCGGCGGCATTGCCGACCCAAGCCACCGCGACTTTGCGGGGGCGGGGACCTGAACCACGGCGATCCGACGGCATTGCCGACCCAAGCCACCGCGACTTTGCGGGGGTGGGGGGTTACCGCCGTGGTTTCGGTGGGTGCGGCTTTGAACCAGGGCGACCCCGCGGCGCTGCCGACCCGGCCCGGCCCACCAACGATCTTGTGGCGGGCTGCGGGATTGGAACCACCGTGGTTCCGCGGGTGCGGCTCTGGACCACGCCGGTTCCGCTCAGCAGCGCCTCGCGCTGCCCGCCCACCCAGACCCCCCGCCCACCCCGCTCGCCCCCGCAGCCAGTCACCGTAGAGTGCCGGGCTGTGACGGCACCCCCTCGCAGGCTCACCGTGCTCCTGCCCGTGCTCGGCCTCGTCATCCTGGCCGTGTGCGGCCTGACCGTTCTCGGCCTGGTCACCGTGCAGGTCGGGCCGCTCGCGGTGGCCATCGGCGTCGCCGCGGCGCTCGTTCCCGTCGCGGTCGTCGTGGCGACCATCCTGTGGGTGGACCGCTGGGAGCCGGAGCCCGCGAAGTTCCTCCTGGTCGCCTTCTTCTGGGGCGCGTGCCTCGCCGCGATCACCGCCCTGCTGATCAACAACACCGCCGAGACGGTGGGCGACCTGCTGCTCGGCGAGGGCAGCGGCAGCAAGCTCAGCGCGCTCCTGTCCGCCCCGCTCGTCGAGGAGGCCGCGAAGGCCTCGTTCGTGCTCGCCGTCCTCCTGCGCCGCGCCGACGAGTTCGACGGGATCATCGACGGCATCGTCTACGCGGGGTTCACCGCGGCCGGCTTCGCGTTCACCGAGAACATCTACTACTTCGGCCGCGCCTTCGCCGACTACGGCTTCGGCGACGCCACCAGCACCGGCGTGATCGCCGCGTTCGTGCTGCGCGGCGTGCTGTCGCCGTTCACGCACCCCCTCTTCGCCGCGATCACCGGCATCGGCCTCGGCTACGCCGCCCGCACTGACAACCGGGCCGTCAAGGTCCTCGCCCCGATCGGCGCCTACCTGGGCGCCGTCCTGCTGCACGCCCTCTGGAACGGCGCGGCGGTCCTCGGCGGAGCGCAGACGTTCCTCAACGTCTACTTCCTGATCATGGTCCCGATGTTCATCGCGGTCGTGATGCTCGTCCTCCTGCAACGCCGCCGCGAACAACGCATCGTCACCGCCGCACTGCCCGCGATGGTCCAGGCGCGGCTGATCGCCCCGTCGGAGGTCGAGCTACTGTCCACGCTCGCCGGCCGCCGCGAGTGGCGGCGGCAGGCCAGGCGGCAGTCCGGGCGCGCGGCGGCGAAAGCCGTGGCCCGCTACCAGGCCAGCGTGACCGAACTCGCGTTCCTGCGCCGCCGCAAGGAGACCCCGGACCACGAGAAGCGCAAGCGGGAACTGCTGGCCACGCTGCGCGCTTCCCGCGCCGACGCGGTCCGGCTGGCGGGTGAAGGCAGTCATACCGGGTAAACCGGGTCGGGTGAAGCTGGTCACCCGCCGCCGACCCGGGGCGTTTCCGCGAGCTACTCTCGCCCCGTCGTCCGGTACCCGCGAACGGAGCGGGACTGGAACGAGCTGAGGAGTTCTGCTGCCATGAGCGTCCACAGGGGCACGCCGTGAGTCGTCCCGCCAGGCTCGGCGTCGGAGTGATCTCCGCCGGCCGCGTGGGCAGCGTCGTCGGCGCCGCGCTGACCCGGTCCGGGCACACGGTGGTCGCCGCCTCCGGCATTTCCGCCGCTTCCCAGGCCCGCGCCGAGCGCATGCTGCCGGGTGTCCCGCTCAAACCGCCGGACGAGGTCGCCGCGGCCGCGGACCTCGTGCTGCTGGCCGTGCCCGACGACGAACTCGCCGGCCTGGTCCGCGGTCTGGCCGCCACCGGTTCCTGGCGCCCCGGCCAGATCGTCATCCACACCTCCGGCGCGCACGGCCTCGACGTGCTGGCCCCGGCCGCCGAAGCCGGAGCGCTGCCGCTGGCCCTGCACCCGGTCATGACGTTCACCGGCCGGTCCGAGGACCTCGACCGGCTCGCCGCCTGCAGCGTCGGCGTCACCGCCGCGGCCGACGACGAGGCCGCGTGGAGCGTGGGCGAGGCGCTGACCGTCGAGATGGGCGCGGAACCGGTGCGGGTGCCGGAAGCCGCCAGAGCGCTCTACCACGCGGCGCTCGCGCACGGCGCCAACCACCTGATCACGCTCGTCGACGACTGCGCGGACCTGTTGCGTGGCGCGGGGATCGGCGACGCGGAGCGCATGCTCGGCCCGTTGCTGTCGGCGGCGCTGGACAACGCGCTGCGGCACGGCGACCGCGCCCTGACCGGTCCGGTCGCCCGCGGCGACACCGGTACTCTGCGCAAGCACCTGGGCGTGCTCGAAGCCACCGAGCCCGCGATCGTGCCCGCCTACACCTCGCTCGCCCGGCGCACCGCGCAGCGAGCCGAAGCGGCCGGCCTGCTCGACGCCGGCGCCGCCGCCGAGATCACCGAACTTCTGGAAAGGCCGGAAAACCCGTGACCACACCGAAATTCAGCCGCGGGCAGCTGAACACCTACCAGACGCCCGGCGACGTGCACCGGGTCACCGCGGCGCTGCACTCGGTGGGCCGCAAGGTCGCGCTGGTGCCGACCATGGGCGCGCTGCACGCCGGCCACCGCGAGCTGATCCGCCGCGCCAAGCGCCTGCCGAACACCGTCGTCGCCGTGTCGATCTTCGTGAACCCCCTGCAGTTCGGCGAGGGCGAGGACTTCGACGCCTACCCGCGGCCGCTGGAGCGGGACCTGGAGATCCTCGCCGAGGACGGCGTGGAGATCGCGTTCGTGCCCAAGGTCGGCGACCTCTACGCCGACGGCCACGCGGTGACCCTTCACCCGGGTCCGCTGGGCGACGAGCTGGAGGGCGCCCACCGCCCCGGCCACTTCGCCGGCGTGCTGACGGTGGTGGCGAAGCTGTTCAACATCGTCACGCCGGACTTCGCGTTCTTCGGCGAGAAGGACTACCAGCAGCTGGTCCTGATCAAGCGGATGGTGCGCGACCTGAACCTCGACGTCCGCGTGATCGGCGTGCCGACGGTGCGGGAGTCCGACGGCCTGGCCCTGTCCTCGCGCAACGTCTACCTCTCGCCGGAACAGCGGGAAGCCGCCGTGGTGCTGTCCGCGGCGCTCGCGGCCGGCGGGCACTCCGGCCCGAACGGCGGGGAAGCGGTCCTCTCGGCGGCGCGCGCGACGCTGGCCGCCCGCCCGGAGGTCGACGTGGATTACCTCGAATTGCGCGGAACCGATCTCGGTCCCGCACCCGTCGATGGGGAAGCACGGTTGCTGATCGCCGCCCGGGTCGGGCGGACCCGGCTGATCGACAACGTCCCGGTGGTGCTGGGCGCGTCGGAGGAAGTGAGATAACCATGTACCGCACGATGCTGAAGTCGAAGATCCATCGCGCGACGGTCACCCAGGCCAACCTGCACTACGTCGGGTCGGTCACGATCGACGAGACGCTGATGGAGGCGGCCGACCTGCTGCCGGGCGAGCTGGTGGCCATTGTGGACGTCACGAACGGGGCGCGGCTGGAGACCTACGTGATCCCGGGCGAGCGGGACAGCGGCGTCATCGGCATCAACGGCGCCGCCGCGCACCTCGTTCACCCGGGCGACCTGGTCATCCTGATCTCCTACGGGCAGATGGACAACGCCGAGGCGGCCACGTACCAGCCGCGGATCGTGTTCGTCGACGACGAGAACCGGATCAAGCACGAGGGCAGCGACCCCGGGCACGCGCCCGACGGCTCCGGCCTGGTGAGCGGCAGCATCCCGATCGCGTCGCCGGACCGGGAGAACCCGTTCCCGGTCGCCGAAACCGTCGACGCCGCGCGGCTCGACGCGCTGCTGCACGCCGAGAGCTGAACTCCCTTGCTCCTGGCGATCGACGTCGGCAACACGAACATCGTGCTCGGCCTGTACGAGGGCCGTGGGGACGCGGCCAAGCTCGTCGGCGACTGGCGGATGCGGACCGACGCGCAGATGACCGCCGACGAGCTGGCGCTGACCATGCGCGGCCTGCTCGGCGAGCACGCCGACGCGATCACCGGGATCAGCGCGCTGTCCACCGTGCCCGCGGTGCTGCGCGAGATGCGGGTCATGCTCGGCCGGTACTACGCGCGGGTGCCGAAGGTCGTGGTCGAGCCCGGCGTGCGCACCGGCGTGCCGCTGCTGGTGGACAACCCGCGTGAGGTGGGCGCGGACCGGCTGGTCAACACGCTCGCCGCGCACCACCTGTACCGCACGGCGTGCGTCGTCGTGGACTTCGGGACCTCGACCAACGTGGACGTGATCTCCGCGAAGGGCGAGTTCCTCGGCGGCGCGTTCGCACCCGGCATCGAGATCTCGGTCGACGCGCTGGCCTCCCGCGCGGCGGCGCTGCGCAAGGTCGAACTGGTCCGGCCGCGGTCGGTGATCGGCAAGAACACCGTGGAGTGCCTGCAGTCCGGCATCGTGTTCGGGTTCGCCGGCCAGGTCGACGGCCTGGTGCGGCGGATCGTGCGTGAGCTGACGGCGCGGACGCACGAGCCGGTCACCGTGCTCGCGACCGGCGGGCTGGCGCCGCTCGTGATCGGCGAGTCGGAGACGATCACCGAGCACGTGCCCGACCTGACGCTGCTGGGCCTGCGCCTGGCCTTCGAACGCCAGACGCGTTAGCGGCGGACGGCGCGCAGCACCGTCGTCAGCAGCGGCAGGTCGAATTCGCCGTTCGCGGTGGCCGGGTTGGCGCGGAGGAATTCCAGCACCCGCCGCCGCGTCTCCGCGCGCTCGGCATCGTCCGCGACGAGCAGGTGGGAATGTGTGGAGATCGTTTCGACCAGGCTTTCGGGTGTGCGGCGGTGCGAGTGCCGGAACGTCTTCTCCTCGAACGCGCCGAACGCGGGGTGTTCGGGCAGAGTCGCGACCGACCGCCCGCGCTGCACGAAACCGGAGGCCCGCGCGAATTCCGCGACCCACGGGACGGAATCGTCGTTGCCGTTCCACAGCCCGGCGACCATGCCGCCCGGGCGCAGCACGCGTGCGATTTCGGGGAGCGCGGCGTCGAGGTCGAACCAGTGGAACGCCTGGCCGGCCAGCACCGCGTCGGCGCTGGCGTCGGGCAACGGGATCCGCTCCGCCGTGCCGTCCAGGACTTCGACGCACGCGTGCCGGCGGGCGAACTCGGCGCGCATGCCCGGATCCGGTTCGACCGCCGTGACGCGCAGCCCGAGCGCGCGCAGGCCGCCGGTGAGCTTGCCGGTGCCCGCGGCGAGGTCCACCACTTCCGCGGCCCCGGGCGGCAACGCCCAGCGGATTCCGTCGAGCGGGTAATCCGGGCGGTGCTCGTCGTAGGCGTCCGCGTGCCCCCCGAATGAGCGGGACCGCCGGCTCCACAGCTCACGATCGGCGGATGAAGTGGTTTCGCTCACTCCGGCGATGCTATCGGTGTGCTTGCGCTGGTCGGTACAGGTAATCCGGTTGGCCTAGTCGTCGCGGGGGTTCGTACCCTATCGGCATGACGGATTCCCCCTCCCCGGATCGCCCGGTGCCCGCTGACGACCTGCCCGAACAAATGCGGGTCCGTCGGGCCAAGCGCGATCGGCTGCTCGCGGAGGGTGTGGAGCCGTACCCGGTCGAAGTGCCGCGCACCCACACGCTCGCCGAAGTGCGTGCGGCGCACCCGGACCTGCCCGCCGACACGGCCACCGGCGAGGTCGTCGGCGTGACCGGCCGCGTGATGTTCTCCCGCATCGGCGGCAAGCTCTGCTTCGCGACGCTGCGCGAAGGCGACGGCACCGAACTGCAGGCCATGATCAGCCTCGCGAACGTCGGCGAGGAAGCGCTGGCGGCCTGGAAGGCGGACGTCGACCTCGGCGACCACGTCTACGTGCACGGCGAGGTCATCACGTCCAAGCGCGGCGAGCTGTCCATCATGGCCGACGAGTGGCGGATGGCCGCGAAGGCGCTGCGCCCGCTGCCGGTCGCGCACAAGGAGCTGGCCGAGGAGACCCGCGTCCGCCAGCGCTACGTCGACCTGATCCTGCGCCCGCAGGCCCGCGACGTGGTGCGCACGCGCGCCTCAGTGGTCCGTTCGCTGCGGGAATCGTTCCACCGCCGGGGTTTCACCGAGGTGGAAACGCCGATGCTGCAGACCCTCCACGGCGGCGCGTCGGCCCGGCCGTTCATCACCCATTCGAACGCGTTCGACATCGATCTGTACCTGCGGATCGCGCCGGAGCTGTTCCTGAAGCGGTGCGTGGTCGGCGGGATCGAGAAGGTCTTCGAGATCAACCGCAACTTCCGCAACGAGGGCAGCGACTCCTCGCATTCGCCGGAATTCGCGATGCTGGAGTACTACGAGGCCTACGCCACCTACGACACGAACGCGGTGATGACGCGGGAGCTGATCCAGGAAGCGGCGCAGGCCGTTTTCGGCGGCCTCGAGGTCACGCTCGCCGACGGCTCGTCGTACGACCTGTCCGGCGAATGGACGTCGCTGAGCATGTACGACTCGTTGTCCGACGCGCTTGGCGAGGAAGTGACGCCGGAAACGTCGGTCGAGAAGCTGCGCGGGTTCGCGTCCGCGCGCGGCCTGGAGGTCGATCCGAAACTCGGCCATGGGAAGCTGGTCGAGGAACTGTGGGAGCACCTGGTCGGTGATCACCTGCACGAGCCGACTTTCGTACGGGATTTTCCGATCGAGACCTCGCCGCTGACGCGGCAGCACCGGACCAAGCCCGGTGTGGCCGAGAAGTGGGACCTCTACGTCCGCGGATTCGAGTTGGCCACCGGATACTCGGAGCTGGTCGATCCGGTGATCGAGCGGGAAAGATTGCTGGACCAGGCCCGCCAGGCCGCGGCCGGGGATAGCGAAGCGATGCGCCTCGACGAGGATTTCCTGCGCGCGCTCGAGTACGGAATGCCACCGAGTGGTGGCGTGGGAATGGGCATCGATCGTCTCCTGATGGCCCTCACCGGCCTCGGCATCCGCGAGACCATCCTCTTCCCGCTGGTGCGCCCCGAATAGCAGGCACGAACTAGTCACGGTATCGGTAACGTGATTTGCGTGCTGCCCTGATTCCGGGTATTAATGTCCTAGTCAATGGCTTCTGGTCAGGGCGCCTGCCCCTGCCCGATCATTCGTGGCTGGCCGAAAACAGGAGGAAACACATGGCACAGAAGGTGCTGGTGTCGCTCATCGACGACATCGACGGCTCGGAGGCGGACGAGACCGTCGAGTTCGGACTTGACGGCATCTCGTACCAGATCGACCTGTCGGCGGAAAACGCCGAGGAGCTCCGTGACGCGCTGGCCCAGTACGTCGAGCACGCGCGGCGTGCCGGTGGCCGCAAGCGGGGCACGCCGGGCCGTCAGCCCGCCGGCAAGGTCGCGGGTCGTTCCGCGTCGGTCGACCGCGAGCAGAACCAGGCCATTCGGGCCTGGGCGCGCAAGAACGGCTACCAGGTTTCCGACCGCGGGCGTATCCCGTCGGAGGTCGTGGAGGCCTACCACAAGAAGAACTGAGCGCAGTTCGGGTAAAGAGGGGCGTGGAAGAGCCGCCGGGGATTCCCGGCGGCTTTTTTCATTGCGCGGCAGGTTGAACACGGTTCTGTCCGGGCGGGTCATTCGTGAGCGGCTGTCGCTTTTGTTCAAGACGGCGGCGTCGCGATTCGGCTGAATGGAGGCATGACCGACCTTCGACCGATGCTGGAGCGGGCCGCGCGCGAGTTCACCGGGCTGCTCCGCGCCATCGAACCAGCCCAACTGGACAACCGGACTCCGTGCGCCGAATACGACGTGCGTGGCCTGCTCAACCACCTTCTCTATTGGGGCCCGTGGCTGGCGGCGGCGCTGCGCCGCGAACCGGCGCCCGCGGTGACCACCGGCGAGCGGGACGTCGATCTCACGCAGGGTGACTGGCTGGGTGAGCTGTGCACGCTTGTGGATGGACTTGTGGATACCTGTGGGCGGCCGGGGGCGCTCGAGGGCACCACGAAGTTCGGCGACGCGGAGATGCCGGCCGAGATGATCGCCGGAATGGTGCTGACCGAATGGGTGGTGCACGGCTGGGACCTGGCCCGCGCGACCGGCCTGCCGCTGACCGTGGACCCCGAGGTGGCGGCGGCGCTGTACGCCTCGGCCAAGGCGACGGCGGAGCAGGCGCGGGAGATGAAGGTGTTCGGGCCGGAGGTGCCGTGCGGGGGCGAGGCGCCGGTGCTGGACCGGCTGCTGGCGTTGACGGGCCGCGATCCGGAGTGGCGCGCCTAAGCGGGGCGCCCTGGGGTGCCGGGGCCGAGGTGGCGCGGCTAGGGCTGCCGGCTGCCGGCCGCTGGCTGTTGGGCCGGGGGCTCGGGGTGCCGTGCGCGGACGAGGCGCCGGTGCTGGTCCGGCTGCTGGCGTTGACGGGCCGCGATCCGGAGTGGCGCGCCTAGTGGGGCGCCCTGGGGTGCCGGGGCCGAGGTGGCGGCTAGGGCTGTCGGCTGCCGGCCGCTGGCTGTTGGCCCCGGGGCTCGGGGTGGCGTCCGCCGCGGGGTGCCGTGCGGGGGCGAGGCGCCGGTGCCGGATCGTTTGTGGCTGAACGCTGCCCCGGCTCGCGGCTACTGGCCCTGGAGTCCGGCGTGCCGGGGCGAGGGCTTCGCCGCGGCGGGGCGGTCCCGTCGGTGAACCGAGCGGGATCAACCGCGTCGGGCCGGTGTGGTGAAAGTCACCGGCGGCAGGTGCGCGGGCAGCCCTCGCACAGGGGCTGTTCCGGCAGCAGGTACGAGAAGCAGCAGCTCTCCCGCCGCCGGGCCCACCCGTCCTCGGTCGGCCGCAGCCGGGTCGACGCCGTCAGCGGCGGGTAGTGCTCGTCCAGCACGAGCTGCGCGTCCGCGACGCCCGCCGCCTCGTCCCCGGCGTACAGGCCCGCCCACCAGAGCGTGCTGTCCAGGGCGTCCGTCGCCGCCGCCCAGAGCATCCGGCGGCCGAGCCGGCTCAGCGGCGCGTACGCCTGCACGAACTGCGCCGCGTGCGCCGTGTAACGAGCGCGCAGCACCGCGGCCAGCGCCCGCTCGTCCGCGACCACCGTCGCCTCGGGGCGGTCCGCTTCGGGGTCCCCGGGCAGGCAGTAGAACTCGTCCCCCAGCACCGCCACACCTTCGGGGTGCGGGCGGTCCGCGCACAGGCGGAAGGCGAGTTCACCCGGCCGCAGCATGGGTACTCGCCGTTCGTGATGGAGCAGCAACGCACCGGTGAACGCCGGCACGTGCAGGTACCACGACATGACGAACCCGGCCGTCGTCCGTTCGGGCGCCTCGCCGAAGCCGTCGCGCAGCCACTCGCCGAGGAGCTTGCGCCACACGTCGAACCGCGCGGGGTCGGCCAGCAGGTCGCCGCAGCGCTGCCAGCCGCCCGTCGCGGGCAGGTCGGCGCGCACTTCCATGCGGTCCTGCAGGGCGGCCACCCTCGTGACGGACGCTCCGAGAGCGCCCAGCGCGGTTTCGATGGCGGACCTCCCTGCTCCATCCGAGTGGTTAGGTTGGCCTTACCTTACTCAATTCACGCGCGAGCGCCAGTCCCGTCCCCGTCCCGGGGGTGTTCGCGGTGAGCGGACAAACCGGGGCTTGCGGAATCGCCGGGAGAAGTCCCGCGTTGCACATGTACGTCAGCTACCAGCGCAGACTCATCGCCGGGGGTTTCCGGCATCTACACCAGCTGTGACCTAATCCGCCCCAGTGGTAGTCCGGTGGGACCGCATGGCTACTACAGTGGACTCACGGTGCTGAATCCATCGCGAAGTGATGGGTGCTCACCGCCGGCGCAGCAGTCGAGGGAGTGGGAATGTTCGAGAGGTTCACCGACCGCGCGAGGCGGGTGGTCGTCCTGGCCCAGGAAGAGGCCCGGATGCTCAACCACAACTACATCGGCACCGAGCACATCCTCCTGGGCCTGATCCACGAGGGTGAGGGTGTCGCCGCCAAGGCGCTCGAATCGTTGGGTATCGCGCTGGAAGGCGTGCGGCAGCAGGTCGAGGAGATCATCGGCCAGGGCCAGCAGGCCCCGAGCGGGCACATCCCGTTCACCCCGCGCGCCAAGAAGGTGCTCGAGCTGTCGCTGCGCGAGGCGCTGCAGCTCGGCCACAACTACATTGGCACCGAGCACATCCTGCTCGGCCTGATCCGCGAGGGCGAAGGCGTCGCCGCGCAGGTGCTCGTCAAGCTGGGCGCGGACCTGAACCGGGTGCGCCAGCAGGTGCTGCAGCTGCTCTCCGGCTACCAGGGCAAGGAGCCGGCCGAGGCCGGCGCCGGCCGCGGCGAGGGCACCCCGTCCTCCTCGCTGGTGCTCGACCAGTTCGGCCGCAACCTCACCCAGTCGGCGCGTGAGGGCAAGCTGGACCCGGTCATCGGGCGCGGCAAGGAGATCGAGCGGGTCATGCAGGTGCTGTCCCGCCGCACCAAGAACAACCCGGTTCTGATCGGCGAGCCCGGCGTCGGCAAGACCGCCGTCGTCGAGGGCCTCGCCCAGAACATCGTCAAGGGCGAGGTGCCCGAGACGCTGAAGGACAAGCAGCTCTACACGCTGGACCTGGGCTCCCTGGTCGCCGGTTCCCGGTACCGCGGTGACTTCGAAGAGCGCCTGAAGAAGGTGCTCAAGGAGATCAAGACCCGCGGCGACATCATCCTGTTCATCGACGAGCTGCACACGCTCGTCGGCGCGGGTGCCGCCGAGGGCGCGATCGACGCCGCGTCGATCCTCAAGCCCATGCTGGCCCGCGGCGAGCTGCAGACCATCGGCGCCACCACGCTCGAGGAGTACCGCAAGTACATCGAGAAGGACGCCGCGCTGGAGCGCCGCTTCCAGCCGATCCAGGTGGGCGAGCCGTCGCTCGAGCACACCATCGAGATCCTCAAGGGCCTGCGGGACCGCTACGAGGCGCACCACCGCGTGTCGATCACCGACTCCGCGCTGGTCGCCGCGGCCACCCTGGCCGACAGGTACATCAACGACCGGTTCCTGCCGGACAAGGCGATCGACCTGATCGACGAGGCCGGCGCCCGCATGCGCATCCGCCGCATGACGGCTCCGCCGGACCTGCGCGAGTTCGACGAGAAGATCGCCAAGGTGCGCCGCGACAAGGAGTCCGCGATCGACGCGCAGGACTTCGAGCGCGCCGCCCGGCTGCGTGACGAGGAGAAGAACCTCCTCGCGCAGAAGTCCGAGCGGGAGAAGCAGTGGAAGGACGGTGACCTGGACGTCGTCGCCGAGGTCGACGACGAGCAGATCGCCGAGGTCCTGGCCAACTGGACCGGCATCCCGGTGTTCAAGCTCACCGAGGAGGAGACCACGCGTCTGCTCCGCATGGAGGACGAGCTGCACAAGCGGATCATCGGCCAGGAGGACGCTGTCAAGGCCGTCTCCCAGGCGATCCGCCGCACCCGTGCCGGCCTGAAGGACCCGAAGCGCCCGTCCGGCTCGTTCATCTTCGCCGGCCCGTCCGGTGTCGGTAAGACCGAGCTGTCCAAGGCGCTGGCGGAGTTCCTGTTCGGCGAGGACGACGCGCTCATCCAGATCGACATGGGCGAGTTCCACGACCGCTACACCGCCTCGCGGCTGTTCGGCGCCCCTCCGGGGTACGTCGGCTACGAGGAGGGTGGCCAGCTGACCGAGAAGGTCCGCCGGAAGCCGTTCTCCGTGGTCCTGTTCGACGAGATCGAGAAGGCCCACCAGGAGATCTACAACACGCTCCTGCAGGTGCTGGAGGACGGCCGGCTCACCGACGGTCAGGGCCGCACGGTCGACTTCAAGAACACGGTGCTGATCTTCACCTCGAACCTGGGCACGTCGGACATCTCCAAGACCGTCAGCCTCGGCTTCTCTTCGGGTAACGACGAGGGATCGCGTTACGAGAAGATGAAGCAGAAGGTCAACGAGGAGATGAAGAAGCACTTCCGGCCCGAGTTCCTCAACCGGATCGACGACATCATCGTGTTCCACCAGCTCACCCAGGAGCAGATCATCGAGATGGTCGACCTGATGGTGACGCGGGTGGAGAAGCAGCTGAAGGCCAAGGACATGGCTCTCGAGCTGACCGACAAGGCGAAGGCGCTGCTGGCCAAGCGCGGCTTCGACCCGGTGCTCGGCGCCCGTCCGCTGCGCCGGACCATCCAGCGGGAGATCGAGGACCAGCTGTCCGAGAAGATCCTGTTCGGCGAGGTCGAGGCTGGTCAGATCGTGATCGTCGACGTCGAGGGCTGGAGCGGCAACCCGGAGGACCGCGACGACGAGGCGCGCTTCGTCTTCCGCGGCGAGCCGAAGCCGGCCGACGTCCCCGACGCCCCGCCGGTGAGCATCGGCGCGGGCACCCACGAGGACGACGCCGAAGGCGAGCGCTGATCTCGTAGAACCGCCAGACGAGAGTGCCCCCAGGGACTGGTTCCCTGGGGGCACTTTCGCGTTTCCGAGCTGGTTACTTGCACTCATAAGGTGTGCATTATATTCTGCGCGTGGGGTGGGAGATCGAGTTGCACCGGGAGGTGGACGAGTGGTTCGTCGATCTGTGCCGGACCGATCCGCTTTCGGCCGACCTCGTCGAGGCAGCCATCGACCTCCTCGCGTGCCACGGGCCAGGGCTCGGCAGGCCGCTGGTGGACCGGTTGCGGGCTCACGCCTCCACAACTTGAAGGAGTTGCGCCCGGCGTCCGCGGGTAGCACAGAGATCCGGATATTGTTCGCGTTCGATCCCTTTCGCCGGGCGATACTCCTCGTGGCCGGCGACAAGGCGGGCAACTGGAAGCGCTGGTACGACATCAACATCCCGCTGGCCGAGAACCGGTACGAGAAGCACCTGGCGGGGGAGGAGGACTGATGGGCCGCTCGTGGAACGAGGTCAAGGCGGAGAAGCTGAACATCGACGTCCAGGCCGGCCGGGACGTGAACGTCGTCATGGCCGATGCCGCGGAGGCGACTCAGGCCTACGTCCTCGGGTTCCGGCTCGCGCAGTTGCGTGAGGACGCCGGTGTGAGCCAGACCGAGCTGGCGCGCCGCATGGGGGTCAGCCAGCCGCGCATCAGCCAGCTCGAACAGGGCGATCCGCGGCAGATGGAGCTGGACACGATCGCCCGCTACGTGGCTGCGCTGGGCGGCAGGCTGCGCGTCGTGGCGGACTTCGACGACCACGACGTCACCGTGTCGGCCACCGAGCCGGCACACCGGTCGGCCTGATCGCCGAAACGAGAGCGCTTCCGGGGGCGACTCCTCTCGGGGCGCGGGGGCTCCCCGATAGTGTGATCGCTGCGCTGAGGGGAGGCACATGAACGTCCTGTCGATCGATCTGGGCACGTCGAGCACCGTGGCCGTCCTGTCCGCCTTCGGTCGCGGGCCGCGCGTCATCGAGGTCGACGGGTCGGTCACCATGTCCTCCGCGGTCTTCGCGGGCGAGGACGGCACGCTGGTCGTCGGGCAGGACGCGGAGCGCCGGGCGCGACTGGACCCGGCCCGGTTCGAGCCCAACCCCAAGCGGCGCATCGACGACGCGACCCTCCTGCTCGGCGACACCGTCGTCGAGGTGACCGACGCCCTCGCCGCGGTCCTGCGCCGCGTCGCGGAGGAGGCGCACCGCCAGCTCGCCGGGCAGCCACTCGACCACGTCCGCCTCTCCCACCCCGCCCGCTGGGGCGCCACCCGCCAGCAGCTCCTCCGCCAGGCCGCGGTCAAGGCCGGTCTCGGCCCCAACCCGGTCCTCATCCCGGAACCGGTCGCCGCCGCCGCGCACTACGCCTCCCTCGGCCGCACCCTGCCGCCCGGCAGCACCCTCGCCGTCTACGACCTCGGTGCCGGCACGTTCGACTGCGCCGTCGTCGGCGTCACCGACCGCGGCTTCACCGTGCTCGCCGACAACGGCCTGCCGGACCTCGGCAGCCTCGACATCGACCAGGCCCTCCTCGAACACGTCGGCCGCCAGGTCTCCCACACCGACCCGGCCCAGTGGCAGCGGATGCTGCGCCCGCAGAGCCTCGCCGACCGCCGCATCCGCCGCGCGCTCCTGCAGGACGTCCGCGAGGCCAAGGAAACCCTGTCCCGCCACGCGCACACCGAAGTGCCGATGCCGGAACCGTTCGACGACGTCCTGGTCACCCGCGCCGAACTGGAGGCCCTGGTCCGGCCGAACCTGTTGCGCAGCGCCGAGATGCTCGCCGCGACCATCCGCGACGCCGGGCGCACCCCGCAGCAGCTCACCGGCGTCTACCTGGTCGGCGGGCCGAGCCGCATGCCGCTGGTCGCGACACTGCTCGCCGAGCAGCTCGGCGTCCTGCCGACCACCCAGGACCAGCCGGAGACCGCGGTCGCGTTCGGACTGCACCACGTCCCGGCCGCCGCGCCGCCGACCCCGCCCGCGATCCCCGCGATCGACGGCCGCACCGTCCCGGCCATGGCGCCGGCCACCCCGCCCGTCGCCTGGCAGCCACCGCCGCCCACGCCCAGGGGCGTCCGCAAGCCGCTGCTCATCGGCGCCGGCGTCGGCGTGCTGGTCGCCGCGCTGGTGATCACCCTCCTCGCCGTCACCCGCGGCGGGTCCGGCGGCCCGGCCGCGGCCGGCAGCACCGGGCAGTCCACCCAACAGGTTTCCGCGGGCTGCTCGACCGGCGGCGAGCCGGACGCCGACGGCTTCACCTCCTGCATGCGCCGCCTCGCCGGCACCGTGCCGGACGTCGGGACCTGCGAACGCGGCGGGGCCGGCGTGCCGATCCAGCAGGCGGGCGCCGAGAACGTGGTGACCTGCACGCTGCCCAGCGACTCGACCACCAGCGGCCGGTCGGTCGTCTACTACGAGGGCATGTCGTTCGACGCGCTGAAACCGGGCATCGAGTCCCAGCTGGGCGCTTCGGACACCGCGCTCGAAGGCCGCTGGAGCGGTGACGGCCTGAGCGGCGACTACCTGGCGGGCACGACCACCGGCATGGGCATCATGCTGTTCGGCACGGACGACGCCGAGATCTGCGGCCTGCTGGTGTGGATCGACTTCGGCACGGACGGCCCGACGCCGCAGGACATGGTCGACTACTTCGAGCAGAGCCTCAAGCCCGGCGCCTGATCTGGAACAGTGGTACCCGTGCGGGTGGCACTGCTCGGCCCGGTCCGGGCCCAGGCGGACGACGGCACGCCGATCGACATCGGCGGCGCGCGCCTGCGCATGCTCCTGGCCCGCCTGGCGCTCGACGCCGGGCGCGCGGTGGGCGCCGATGCGCTGATCGACGACCTGTGGGGCGCCGAACCACCCACCGACGGCGCGAACGCCCTGCAGTCGCTGGTGTCCCGGCTGCGGCGCGTCCTGGGCGGCGCGGGCACGATCACCTCCGGCTCCGGCGGCTACGCGCTCGACGCCGACGTGGACGCCCACCGGCTCGAGGAGCTGGCCGCGCGTGGGCGGCGCGAGCTCGCCGCCGGACGGCACAGGGAGGCCGCCGCGGTCCTCGCCGAAGCGCTCGCGTTGTGGCGCGGCGAGGCGCTGGCCGACGTGCTCGACGCGCCGTTCGCGCAGGCCCCGGTCGCGCGGCTGGACGAGCTGCGGATCGCCGCGGTGGAGGATCGCTTCGAGGCCGAGCTGGCGCTCGGCCGCCACGCCGAGGTGCTCGCGGACCTGGACGCCGCTGGGGAAGCGCACCCGCTGCGGGAACGCCTGGCGTCCCTGCGGATGCGGGCGCTGGCCGCGAGCGGCCGTCAGGCCGACGCGCTGGCCGTGTTCGAGCGGATCCGGTCGACCCTTGCCGAGGAGCTGGGCGTCGACCCGTCCGCCGAACTCCGCGAGGCCCACCTCGCGGTCCTGCGCGGGGAGGTGGCGCCGCCGCGTGCCGAGCCCGCGCTCCCGGTGCGGCTGACCAGTTTCGTCGGCCGCGAGCGGGAACTCGACCAGGTCGCGCGGGCGCTGTCGGCGTCCCGGCTGGTCACGCTCGTCGGGCCGGGCGGGGCGGGCAAGACCCGGCTGGCGACCGAAGTGGCGGAACGCCACGCGGCTCGCGCGTGGTTCGTCCCGCTCGCGGGTGTGCGCGACGCCGACGACGTGACCGGTGCGGTCCTCGGCGCGCTGGGGCCACTGGACTTCCGCGTCACCAGCGCGCCGAAGGCGCCGGTGGACGCGACGGCGCAGATCGTGGCGCTGCTCGACGGCGGCGACGCGTTGCTGGTGCTGGACAACTGCGAGCACGTCGTGGACACCGCCGCCGACGTGGCTTTCCAGCTGCTCGCGCGGGTGCCGGGGTTGCGCGTGCTGGCCACCAGCCGGGAACCGCTCGCGATCACCGGTGAGGCGCTGTGCCAGGTGGGTCCGCTGGAGGTCGCCGAGGCGGTGCGGTTGTTCACCGAACGGGCGGTCGCGGTGCGCCCCGGATTCGTCCTCGACGAGTCCACTTCGGACGCCGTCACGGAAATCTGCCGCAGCCTGGACGGGATGCCGCTCGCGCTGGAGCTGGCCGCCGCGCGGCTGCGGTCGATGACGGCGGACCAGATCGCGCGACGGCTGGACGACCGCTTCCGGCTGCTGAACTCCGGCAGCCGCACCGCCGTGCCGCGGCAGCGCACACTGCGGGCAGTCGTCGAGTGGAGCTGGGACCTGCTGGAGAAGCCGGAACGGATCCTGGCCCGCAGGCTCTCGGTGTTCACCGGGGGCGCCACGGTGACCTCGGCGGAGGCCGTCTGCGCCGACGAGCTGCTGCCCGCCGAGGACGTGCTCTACGTGCTCGGCTCACTCGTCGAGAAGTCCATTGTGGACGCGGTGTCGACCGGAGGGGAGCCGCGGTACCGGATGCTGGAGACCATCCGCGCCTACGGCGCCGAACGGCTGGACGAGTCCGGCGAGCGGGACGACGTGGTGCGGCGGTTCACCGGGTTCTTCGCCGGGCTGGCCGAAGAGCACGAGCCGAAACTGCGCGGGCACGAGCAGGTCCGCGCGATCGAGGTGTTCGGCGCGGAGCACGACAACATCATGGCGGCGGTGCGGCGCGCCCTCGACGGCCAGGACGCGGGCACGGCGGCGCGGCTCGTCGTCGCGACGCTCTGGTACTGGGTGATCCGCGGGTTCAACGCCGAACCGGCGCCGCTGCTGGACGAGGTGCTGCGCCACGACGGCCTGCCGGACCACGCCCGCGCGTGCCTCGACGTCATGCACGCGCTCATGACGAGCCTGCCGATGGTGCACCGGGACGACCTCCCGGAATTGACCGCCGAGTGCGTGCGCACCGGAGCGGTCGAGCGGTACCCGATGCTGGCGCTGGCCCTGCCGATGAGCTGTTTCCTCGGCGGCCGCCGGGATCTCGCCGAGCAGGAGGTGCGCCGCGTGCTGCGGGGCTCGGACCGCTGGGCGATCTCGTGCGCGAGCTGGGCCGACGGGTTCATGGCCGACCAGGACGGCGACCTGGACCGCGGCGGTCGCGCCAGGGACCGGGCGGTGGCGGGTTTCCGCGAGTGCGGGGACCGGTGGGGCACCGCGATGACGGTCGCGATGCAGGCGGAGGCGCACTCCCTGCGTGGTGAGCACGCTGCGGCGATCGCCGGGTTCGAGGAGGGCGTGCGGATCGCCCGCGAGCTGTCCGCCGCGGACGACCTGGTGCAGCAACTGTCCCGGCTGGCCGAGGAGCGGTTCCGGGCCGGGGACGCCGAGGCGGCCTGGCAGGACATCGCCGAGGCCGAGCGGCTGGTGGGGGACAAGATCGACCGCAGGGCGATGGTGGCGCTGCGGAAGTTCGACGTGGCCCGGCGCTCCGGTGAGCTGGAGCTGGCGCGCGCCGAGCACGCGTGGCTGGCGGCGAACTCGGCTCGGATCCCGTTCCCGGTCGACCTGGCGGGGGAGCTGGTCGCGGTCGCCGGCGCGGCGCTGCTCGTCACCGAGGGGTGGCCCGCGGAGGCCCGTGCGTTGCTGGCGGCGCCGCTGCGCTCGTCCAGCGAGCGCCGGGACCTGCCGGACGTGGCGAAGGCGACCACCGTGGTCGCGCTCGCGTTCCACGCGGAGGGCGACCCCGAGCGGGCCGCTTGGGCGCTTGGGCTGAGCGCGGCCATCCGCGGCGTCTTCGACTCCGGCGACCCGGAGCTGCGCGCGGTGGTCGCCGTCCTCCGGGAGATCCTCGGGGCGGACGCCTACGAGGAGGCCTACCAGCGGGGCGCACGGCTCAGCAGCTCGCAGGCGATGGCCGCGGTCAAGGCCGCGGTCGCCGATCGGATCGGGTGACCGGGTCTCCGCCGGACCCCCAGCGGCCGGCGGAGACCCGGTGGGTCAGGCCACCCGGCGCCGGTAGGCGCGCATCGCCAGCGGGAAGAACACCGCGACGATCCCCGCCATCCAGGCGAGCGCGCCCAGCAGCGGCCCGGCGACCGGGCCGCCGTTCAGCAGGCCACGCATGGCCTCGGTCAGCAGGCTCACCGGGCTGACGTCCGACCACGCGCGCAGCCAGCCGGGCATCGTGTCGGACGGGACGAACACGTTGCTGCCGAAGGTGATCGGCATCATGACCGCCACCATCACGCCCTGCACGGCGCCGGGGCTGCGCATGAGCATCCCGACGAACACCGCGATCCAGCAGAAGCACAGCCCGGCCAGCAGCATCAGCGCGACGCCGACCACCAGCGAACCCGGATCGGTGTGCAGCCGGTAGCCCATGACCGTGCCCGCGACCAGCAGCACCGCGAGCGCCACCGCGTACCGCACGACGTCCGACACCACCGCGCCGATCAGCGGCGCGGACCGGGCGATCGGCATGCTGCGGAACCGGTCGAAGACGCCCTTCGTGACGTCGGTGTTGAGCGAGGTGCCGGTGGCCATGCTCGCGAACACCGTGTTCTGCACCATCAGCCCGGGCACCAGCACCTGCAGGTAGGCGCTCGTGCTGCCGGCGATCGCGCCGCCGAACAGGTACCCGAACATGAGCAGGAACAGGATCGGCTGCAGCGTGACGTCGGCCAGCTGCTCCGGGTTCTTGCGGATCTTCAGCACACCCCGCCAGGCCAGGGTGAGCCCGTCCTGCAGGGCCTTGCCCGGGCTGATGCGCCGGGGCAGTTCGAGCACGGTCACACCAGGCTCCCTTCCGGTGCGGTTTCCTCGGCCGGCTTTCCGGTCAGCGCCAGGAAGACCTCGTCGAGGCTGGGCAGGCGCAGCGCCAGCTCGTCGGCGGTGATGCCGGCTTCGTCCAGTTTCCGGACCAAAGTGGACATCAGGACCGGATCGCCGACCGGCGCCGTCAGCAAGCCGACATCGGTGTCGCGGGCCGGTTCGATGCCGGTCAGGCCGGTCAGGATCCGCGCCACGGCTTCGAAATCGGCTCGCGAGGTCGGCCGGACCTGCACGGTCTGCCCGCCCACCCGGCGCTTCAGCTCGTCGGGGCGGCCCTCCGCGACGACCCGCCCGTGGTCGATCACGGTGATGGTGTCGGCGAGCTGGTCGGCCTCGTCGAGGTACTGCGTGGTCAGCAGCACGGTCGCGCCGTCGTCGACGAGCCGCCGCACCACCTGCCACACCTCGTTGCGCGCGTGCGGGTCCAGCCCCGTGGTCGGCTCGTCGAGGTAGAGCAGCTTGGGGCGGCCGACCAGGCTCGCGGCGAGGTCGAGCCGCCGCCGCATGCCGCCCGAGTACGTCTTCGCGGCGCGCCCGGCGGCGTCGGACAGCTCGAACTGCTCCAGCAACTCGGCCGCGCGCGCCCGCGCGCCGGCCCGGCTCAGCCCGAGCAGACGGCCCAGCAGCACAAGGTTCTCGGTGCCGGACAGGTCCTCGTCGACCGACGCGTACTGGCCGGTCAGGCCGATCAGGCCGCGCACCCGGACCGCGTCGCGCACGACGTCGTAGCCCCCGACCGTCGCGCGGCCGGCGTCCGGACGCAGCAGCGTCGCCAGTATCCGCACGGTGGTGGTCTTCCCGGCGCCGTTCGGGCCGAGCACGCCGACCACCTTGCCGGTCGGCACCTCCAGGTCGACCCCGTTCAGCGCGGTGGTGCCCCCGAACCGTTTCACCAGGCCCTCAGCCTGGATCGCCAAGGTCATGAAATCCTCCTCCTGTGTCGGAACCGACTCTTCCGGGGGAACCTGACAGCGCGCGCACAGGCGACTGTCAGCCGCCGCCCAGACGTGACAGGAAGACTGGGCGGGTGGTCTTCTTCGCCGTCCTCGCCGCGGTCTTCGTGGTGTTCGCCGCGATGCGCCTGTTCGGCGTCGACGGCGGGCGGCTCACCGCGTCGCTGATCGCGCTGACGCCGTACTGGATCGTCTGCGGCCTGCTGCTGGCGGCGCTCACCCTCGCGCTCCGGCACTGGTGGATCGGCGGGACCGTGCTGGTGCTGGCCCTCGTGCTGGGCGGGGTGGTGGTGCCGCGTGCCTTCTCCTCGGCGCAGCCGCAGGTGCACGGGCGGACGCTGCACGTGATGTCCTCGAACATGTACTACGGCGAGGCAGATCCGCAGACCATCGTGCGGCTGGTGCGGGAGAACCAGGTGGACGTGCTGAACCTGCTGGAGCTGACGCCGCAGGGGGTGTCCGCGCTGGAGGCGGCCGGGTTGTTCGAGCTGCTGCCGCACCGGGTGCTGGAGCCGGCGCGGCGGGGCGCCGGGTCGGGGCTGGCGTCGCGCTACCCGGTCACGCAGCTGTCACTGGCGGGACCGTCCGAGTTCGCCCAGCCGAGCGCGCGCCTGGACCTCGGGGGCGGGGTGTCGGTCGAGGTCGTGGCGGTGCACCCGACGGCGCCGGTCGCCGACGCGGGGGCGTGGAAGTCGGAGATCGCCGGACTGCCGCACCCCGATCCGGACGGCCCGGTGCGCATCCTGGCCGGCGACTTCAACGCCACGCTCGACCACGGCACGCTGCGGGACCTGATCGCGACCGGCTACACCGACGCCGGCGACGCCACGGGCGAGGGCTTCACGTCGACCTGGCCGTCGAAACTGCTGCCGCCCCCGGTCACGATCGACCACGTCCTGGTCGACCAGCGCGCCGCGGTCACCGCCTACCGCGTGTTCCCGATGCCGAACTCCGACCACAAGGCCGTGTTCGCCGCGATCACGCTCCCGTGAGCTGCGCGTGCCGGACGAACCGCGCGATGTCCGGGGACGTGGCGGTCGCGGCCCACACGACGTGCAGCTCGCTGGGTGACAGGCCGTGCACCGGCACCACGGCGATCCCGTTGAGCGGCAGTTCCGGCAGCAGCGTCCTGGGCACGAAACCGACCGCCTGACCGAGCCGGACCGCGCTCGCGTACTCGGCGCCGCTGCGCACCAGCGGGCCCGGTCGCCAGTCGTAGGGGATTCGGTCGGTGCCGGTCCAGTACGCCGTCTCGGTGGCCGACATGTCGACCCAGCGCGGGAACGTCTCGCCGTCCAGCTCGGCCCGCTCGATCGACTCCCGGCCGGCCAGCGGGTGCGACCGCGGCAGCAAGGCGACCCGTTCGTCGATCCGCACCGGATCGCTGTCCAGGCCCCGGCTCTCGAACGGGACGCGCAGCAGACCCACGTCGGCGGCGCCCGTGCGCAGTTCGTCCGCCTGGACCTGCCAGTCCGCCACGGTCGCGACGGCCCGTGGTTCGTACTGCTCGTTGTAGGAATCGACCAGGCCCTGGAGCGTGGCGACGTCGCAGGCGCGCGCGGTCACCCGCAGCTGCGGCCCCTCCTGCCCGAACCGCGCCACCCTGGCGATTGCCGCGCGCGCGTGCTCGTCGATGCCCCGGGCGTCCTCGGCGAGCATCCGCCCGGCCGGGGTGAGCTCCGCGCCCTGGTGCCCACGGGCGAACAGCGCCGTCCCGACTTCGTCTTCGAGCGCCCGGATCGCCCGGGACAACGCCGGCTGCGTCATGCCGAGCCGTTGCGCGGCGGCGGTGAACGTGCCTTCCGTGGCGACCGCCAGGAAATACCGCAGGTGCTTCAGATCCACTCCGACAGGCTGCCATGCCGGCCCGGCATGAGCCCATGTCCGCGCGGCTTTGGACGGATTCCCGCCACTGCGCTGAGCTGAACGGCATGACACAGAAGGCAATCGTGACCGCGGCCACCGGGGGACTCGGCTTCGAGGTGGCCCGGCAACTGGCCCGGCTGGACCACGACGTGGTGATCGTCGGACGCGACCCGGAACGCGGCGCGGCGGCGGCGCGGACCATCGGCGGCCGGTTCGTCCAGGCCGACCTCTCGGTGCTGGCGGAGGTGCGTGCGCTCGGCGAACGGCTCGCCGCGGAGGGACCGTGGCAGCTGCTGGTGAACAACGTGGGCGGCATGTGGTCGGAGCGCTGGGAGACGGCCGAGGGCATCGAGGCGAGCTTCGCGGTGAACCACCTCTCGCCACTGGTGCTGACCGAAGCGCTGCTGGACTCGCTGCGCGCCGGCCGCCCGAGCCGGATCGTCGACGTCACGTCGTCGTCCATCCAGGCCGCTCTGACGCTGGGCACCCCGTCATACGCGGAGGTCGAGCCCGGCGAGTACTACGGCATGGCGGTGTCCGGACGGGCGAAGCTCGCGCACCTGGCGTACAACCGGGAACTGGCCGAGCGGTTGCGGGGCAGCGGGATCGCGGTGTTCGCGGCGGACCCGGGCGCGGCGGCGACCCCCAACGCGGCCGCGATGACGCCCGAGATCCTGCCGCCGGCGCTGCGCCCGATGTGGGAGCAGATCCTGGAGGGCGTCCAGCGACCGGCGTCGGAGGCCGCGCGGTCCATCGTGTTCGCGGCCACCGATCCGTCGCTGGACACGGGGCTGGTGATCGGCCCGGACTGCACGCCGTCCGAGGACCTGACCGGGGCGCTCACCGACGAGCTGGTGGCGGCCGCCCGTGACCTGACCGAGCGGGTGCTGAAGCAGTAGTGCGCGTACCGGATCCGGCCGCTCGGGGGGCGTGACGGCCGGATCCGGTATGCCGGACGACTGCGAGGAGCACGGTGGCGCCCGTGCGGCCGCAGCCGTCTGGTTAGAGGGCACGACGGCCCCGACGGGACGCGTGGAACCCTCACGTTCACCGGATCGAGTGGCGCGGGTCAGTAGTCCTTGACCGCGTAGGACGCCACCACCTGCGCGAACTCCGCCACACCCGTTTCGACCAGGACCTCGGCCGCGGCGCTCGCGTCCGCCGCCTGACCGGCCTCGGCCCGGCGCTCCCGCAGGTTCACGACCGCCATCTCCTGGTTCGCGCGGGCGTAGTCCCGCAGTTCCTCCTCGTACGCCGCGAACGCGGCCCGGTGGTCGCCGCCGGCCGCGGCCAGCTCGCCGGCCAGCACGTACGCCCCGATCAGCGCCAGGCTCGTGCCCTGCCCGGACATCGGCGAGCCGCAGTACCCGGCGTCGCCGAGCAGCACGACCCGGCCACGCGACCACGAGTCCAGGAGGATCTGGGCCGCGGAGTCGAAGTGGAAGTCCGCGGCGGCTCGGGCGTGTTCCACCAGCCGCGGCATCTCCCAGCTGTCCCCGGCCAGCGCGCGGGCCACGATCTCCTTCTGGGCCTCGACGTCGCGGTGGTCGTAGCCCACCGGCTCCGCCGAGCCGAACATCAGGTAGGCGCGGGCTTCGGTGTTGTCCCGTGCGCTCATCACCATCGCGCCCCGCATGTCCCCGTCCGGCATCTGGTGCATGACCTGCCAGTTCTCCAGCCCCAGGAAGTTCGGGACCGTGCACACGGCCATGTTCACGCCGAGGTGCCGGATGAACCGCTCGGTGGGGCCGAAGACCAGGCGGCGGGTGTTCGAGTGCAGCCCGTCCGCGCCGACCACCAGGTCGAAGGTGCGTGCCCGGCCGGACTCGAACACCACGCGGACCTCGTCGTCGTCCTGGTCCAGCCCGGCGATCGAGTCGCCGAAGAGGTACTCGACATCGCCGGCGGATTCGGTGATGATCCGCGCGAGGTCGTCCCGCAGGATCTCGACGTCCGGGTTGTCCAGCTCGCCGCCGCTGACCGTGCGCTCGGTGGTGCGGTAGACCTCGGCGCCGGTGGAGTCCACGACCGACATCCCGCGCATGCCGGTGCTGTGCGCGCGCAGCTGGTCGAGGATGCCCATGCGGTCGGCGACGTCCAGCGCCGGGCCGCGCACGTCGACCGCCTGCCCACCGGGCCGCGGGCCGGGCGCGCGCTCGACCACGGTGACGCTGAAGCCGTAGCGGGTGAGCCAGTGGGCGAGGGCGGGTCCGGCGATGCTGGCGCCGGAAACGAGGACCTTGGTGTCGTTCATGCCGCCACGCTGCCGGGCGCCGCTTACCGGTCGCTGACCGGAAACTGTCAGCCGTCGAGCAACGCGGTCAGCGCGGGCAGCGCGGCACGGGGGACGGAGACGCCGCGGCCGTGCCGGACCTCCGGTTCCCGCGGGTTGATGCGGATCAGCGCGCCGGTCGCGGCGGAAGCGAGCTCGGCGTACCGGCGGACGGTCGGCACCGCGCGTCCGGCGCCGATCTCGACCACGACGGCGTTCCGGTTCGCCCGCCGCCACTCGGCCAGCGCGCGCATCTGGCCGTCCGTGCGGGACGGCAGCCAGTCGAAGTCGCCGAACATCATGATGTTCGGCCGGGCCAGGCCGCCGCAGTTCGGGCAGGACGGCAGCGGCGGGCGGGCGCGCATCGTCGACTCGTCGACGTCGAGGGAGAAGTCCGCGGGCCAGATGTCCGGGCCGCACGGCAGGGCACACTGCAGGTGGTGGATCGACCCGTGCGCCTCGGCGACCAGCTCGAACCCGGCGCGCTGGAACTGGCCGTCCACATTGGACGTGAACACCGCGACGCCGCCGGGCAGGCTGCGACCGTGCCGCAGCAGCAGGCCGAACCCCGCGTGCGGTTCGGTGCGCTGGTACATCGCCAGCCGGTGGCCGTAGAAACCCCACGCCAGCTCGGGATCCTCGGCGAAGTGGCGGGGGTCGGCGAGTTCGGCGAAGCTCAGCCCGAGCCGCGCGTACGGCGGATAGGCCCGCCAGAACCCCTCGTTCCCGCGGAAGTCCGGCAGCCCGGAGTCGACGCCCATGCCGGCGCCCGCGCACACGAGGAGCGCGGAGGCGCCGGCGAGCATCTCGGCGGCCTCGGCCAGGCCGTCGCCGGTCATCAGTCGAGCGGAACGACCTCGAACTCCAGCAGGTTCGCCCCGCTGGCCACCGGCCGCGAGCTCTGGCCCGCGTGCGCCTCCTTGGCCGGGCCGCTCGCCCACGCCTGGTACGCCTCCTCGGACTCCCACTTCGTGTAGACGAAGTAGCGGTTCTCGCCTGCGACCGGGCGCAGCAGCTCGAAGCCGAGGAAGCCGGGCTGCCCGTCCACCGAGTGGGCCCGGTTCGCGAACCGCTTCTCCAGCTCGGGGCCCGCGCCCTCGGGAACCTCGATCGCATTGATCTTCACGACTGCCATGACCTCAGCCTACCCAGCTATGCTGGGACGTAATGGGGATCACAGGGGAAGATCGCAAGCTGGCCCGGGGGCTCGCCGGGGACCTGCGGAAACTCGTCCAGACGGCCGCGCTCGTGGTCGACGAGGACAACCCGGCCGAGGAGCTCATCAGCCGGATCACCGGGCACCTCGGCGTCGGGTTCCGGCAGATCGTGCTGGTCGGCCAGGACTTCCCGCCGTGGGAGCACGTCAACGTGCACCGCGGCGTCGAGGCCTACCTCGCCGAACGCGGCGGCGAGCCGGAGTGGTTCGGCGTCACCGGCGCGAACCGGGTGCACGAGGAACTGACCGGGATGCTGTCGTCCGCGCGGCGGCACGGCGCCTTCGAACTGGGCGCGGTCGACATGGCGACCGTCGCGATCGGACCGGAGGCGACCGAGGAGGTCGTGCAGTTCGGGCTGGTGCTGACGACGGCGCCGGACGGCGGGCCGGTGGTCGTCGCGCTGCGCGGGCCGAACCCGCAGCACGGGCCGTCCGCGTTGTCCAAGGTCGAGGTGCTGGCCGGTGACCGCGCGGCGGCGGGCGCGGCCCGCGACCGCATCGAGCAGCTCGCCCGTGAGCACGACGTGCTGCGCGGCCAGGTGCTCGCTTTCGGCAGCAGCGAGTACCGGGGCAACGAGCTGCTGACGTTCCTGCCGCGCCCGGCCCTGACCGCCGAGCAGGTGGTGCTGCCCGAGGGGGTGCTGCCCGCGATCGAGGACCACATCGTCGGCATCGCCGAGCACGCCGACCGGCTGCGCGCCGCGGGGCAGCACCTCAAACGGGGCCTGCTGCTGCACGGTCCGCCCGGCACCGGCAAGACCCACACCGTGCGGTACCTGCTGAGCCGCCTGTCCGGCAGCACGGTGATCATCCTGACCGGCGCCGCGATGCGGTTCATCGGCAAGGCCGCCGAGCTGGCCCGGCGGCTGCAGCCGTCGATCCTGGTGGTCGAGGACGTCGACCTGGTCGCCGAGGACCGCACCATGCCGGGCGCGGGCGGCTCGCTGCTGTTCACCCTGCTCGACGCGATGGACGGGATCGGCGCGGACGCGGACGTCACCTTCGTGCTGACCACCAACCGGCCGGAGGCGCTGGAGTCCGCGCTGCGCGACCGGCCGGGCCGGGTCGACCTGGCCGTGGAGATCCCGCGCCCGGACGCCGAGGGGCGGCGCAAGCTGTTCGAGCTGTACGCGCGCGAGGTGGAGCTGGCGGCGGACCTCGAACCGGTGATCGCCGAGACCGATGGCGTCACCGCGTCCTACGTCAAGGAGCTGCTGCGCCGCGCGGTGCTGCACGAGATGCGCGACGGCGCGGACGGCGAACGGATCCGGGTCGGCGACAAGGCGCTCACCACCGCGCTGCGGGACATGCAGGAATCGCGGAACTCGCTCACCCGGTCGCTGCTCGGTAGCTGATTCAATGGGCGCCGTGAGCGTCGTGGACTTCGGCGGCGACGGCCGTCCGATCGTGTTGCTGCACGGTCTGATGGGCCGGGCGCGCACGTGGTGGCGGGTCGCGCAGTGGCTGCGCCGGTACGGGCACGTCGTCGGCCTCGACGCCCGCGGGCACGGGCGCGGGCCGCGGGGCGGGCCGTGGACGACGGAACAGTTCGTCGCCGACGCCGCCGAAGTGGTGCGGTCGCTGGGCGAACCGGCCGTGGTGATCGGGCATTCGATGGGCGGCCTGCACGCGTGGTCACTCGCCGCCGCCGAGCCGGACCTCGTGCACGCCGTCGTGGTCGAGGACATGGCGCCGGACCAGCGCGGCAAGACGGTCGAGACGTGGCGCGGGTACTTCGAGTCGTGGCCGGTGCCGTTCCAGTCGCTCGCACACGTGCGGGAGTTCTTCGGTGACACGGGCGAGTACTTCACCGAGTGCGTGGAGGAGCGCCCGGACGGCTACCACCTGATCGCCGCGCTCGACGACCTGTACGAGATCGCCGCCGAGTGGGGCAGGCGCGAGTACTGGTCCTCGGTGGAGGCCGTGAAGTGCCCGATGCTCGTCGTGGAGGCCGAGCACACCCTCATGCCGCCCGGCCAGCAGGCGGAAATGGCGCGCCGCGCGCAATCGGGGCGGCACCTGGTGGTCCCCGGCGCGAACCACGTCGTGCACGACTCGCAGCCGGACATCTACCGCGGCGCGGTGGAGGCGTTCCTCTCGGCGGTGCTGGGGCGGTAGGCGCGTCACCGCGCGGACAAGCGCTCCAGCGCCGACCGGCTCTCGTCGTCCGCGGGACGGAAGATCACCAGCAGCTGCGCCGCGTCGCGAAGTGGCGTGAGCGTTTCGAACTGCAGGGCGATTTCGCCGGCTTCGGGGTGCCGCACCACCTTGTGGCCGCGGCCGTCGACCTTGACGTCCCGTTCCGCCCACCATCGCGCGAAGTCCGCGTCCCGCCTGGCGCATTCGGCGATGAGGTCCGTCAACGCCTGGTCGTCCGGATGCGCCGCCCAGGCCGCGCGCAGGTGGGCGATCCCTTCCCGCACAACGCGTTCGCGGTCGACGTAGAGCTCACGCGTCTTCGGGTGCAGCAGGCACAACCACATCGCGTTGCGCTGCGACGGCGGGAGGGTGTCGAAATCGAGGAGGAGCTTCGCCATTCCGCCGTTCCAGGCCAGGATGTCGAAGCGGTGGTTCATCAGCATCGCGGGCAGCGGGGCGAGGTCCTCGACCAGCCGGGCCAGCTGCGGCGCGGCGGCGGTGGCGGGTTCGCCGGTGTCGCGGGGGCGCTGCCGGGTCAGGTCGAACAGGTAGGCGCGCTCTTCCGGGGTCAGGCGCAGAGCCTGGGCCAGCGCGTCCACGACGTCCGCCGATGGCCGCAGCCCACGGGCCTGCTCCAGCCGCACGATGTAGTCGACGCTGATCCCCGCCAGCTCGGCGACCTCTTCCCGGCGCAAGCCCGGGGTCCGCCGGGCCCGCCGCCCCGACGGCAGGCCGACATCACCTGGCTCCAGCCGTTCGCGGCAGCTGCGCAGGAACGTGGCCAGCTCCTGCGCGGGGTCCACGGTGCGAGTGATCACGGACGGTCCAACAGCCGGGGTAGGACCGGTGTTCCCAGGAAACCGGTTCCCTTACCCCCGGCTCGCCGTGCCCACAGACTCGTCCTCGGCAACGGATCACGAGCACTGGAGGACACGATGCCGCTCACCCTCGACACCTACCGCCTGCTGGGCCGCTCCGGCCTGCGGGTCTCGCCGCTGGCGCTGGGCACGGCGACCTTCGGCACGGAGTGGGGCTGGGGCACCGAGCCGGACGACGCGCGCAAGTTGTTCGACACCTACGTCGAGCGCGGTGGCAACTTCATCGACACCGCCAACACCTACACCGACGGCAGCTCCGAACGCCTGCTGGGGGAATTCACCCGGGGCAACCGGGAAAGCCTCGTGCTGGCGACGAAGTACACGACGCTGAGCCGGCCCGGCGACCCGAACTCCGGCGGCCCGCACCGGAAGAGCATGTTCACGTCGGTGGAGACCAGTCTGCGACGGCTGAACACGGACTACCTCGACCTGCTCTACCTGCACGTGTGGGACGACACAACGCCGGTGGAGGAGGTCCTGCGCGGCATGGACGATCTCGTCCGGCAGGGCAAGGTCCTGCATGTGGCGATGTCCAACGTCCCGGCGTGGCAGGTGTCGCGCATGCAGGCGATCGCCGACCTGCGTGGCTGGTCGCCGCTCGTCGCGCTGCAGATCGAGTACAGCCTGGTGGAGCGCACCGGGGAACGCGACCTGATCCCGATGGCACGCGAGCTGGGCCTGGGCGTGGTCCCGTACTCGCCGCTGGCGGGCGGGGTGCTGACCGGCAAGTACCGCCGCGACGACGGTGCCGGGGGAAGCACCCGCAGGAGCTTCAACGCCGGTCTGGGCCTGGTCACCGAGCGCAACCTCGCCATCGCCGACGTCGTGCAGGAGGTCGCCGCGGAGCTGGAGTGCACCCCCGCGCAGGTCGCGCTCGCCTGGACCCTGCGGAACCCGGGTGTCACGGCACCGATCATCGGCGCTCGCACCACCGCCCAGCTGGAGGACAACCTCGGCGCACTGGCGGTCGCCTTCAGCCCCGCCCAGCTGGCCCGGCTCGACGAGGTCAGCGCGATCGATCCCGGCTACCCGCACGCCCTGCTCGCCAGTGACCACATCCGGAAGGTCACCGCGGGGGATCTGAAGATCGACAGCCGCCGCTGACCTACTTGTGTTCGCCCGGCAGCGTGAACCGGCCGTCCGCGGTCTGCTCCACCAGACCGTCCACCAGCAGCGAGTCCAGGCAGCGGTCCCGCTGACCGGTGTCCGGCCAGACCACGTCCAGGCTCGCCTTCCACACGGGTTCGGGGGTGCCCCGCAGGACGTCCAGCAGCAGGCCGCGCACGTGCCGGTCGGTGCCGGCGTACTTCTGCGTCGCCTTCGCGGGGCCGTTGTACGCCGGGCGGCCGGCCTTCTGCCAGGCGCAGTCCGCGTACACCGGGCAGTCCGCGCAGCGTGGCGAACGCGCCGTGCACACCACCGCGCCCAGTTCCATCAACGCAGCCGAGAACCGCGCGGCCCGCGCCTCGTCCAGCGGCAGGATCGCCGACACGTCGGCCATGTCGCGGGTGTTCGACGGCGGCCCCGCGTCGCCCGCGCCGTGGATTGCCCTGGCCACCACGCGCCGCACGTTCGTGTCCACCACCGGCGCCCGCTTGCCGTACGCGAACGCCGCCACCGCCCGTGCCGTGTAAGCGCCGATACCGGGCAACGACAACAGGGTGTCCACATCGGACGGCACCACGTCACCGTGCTCGGTGGCGATCGCCGTGGCCGCCGCGTGCAGCCGCAGCGCCCGGCGCGGGTAGCCGAGCTTCCCCCACGCCCGCAGCACCTCGCCCTGGCTCGCCGCGGCCAGCGCCGACGGCACCGGCCACCGCGCGAGCCACTCGTGCCAGATCGGTTCGACCCGTGCGACCGGCGTCTGCTGCAGCATGATCTCGCTGACCAGCACACCCCACGCCGTGCACTCCGGCCGCCGCCACGGCAGGTCCCGGGCGCACGAGTCGAACCAGTCGATCAGCAGTTCGGAGTCGATGGGCACCGGCCCAGGTTAGTTGTCCAGGACCTCGGTGACCTTGCCGGTGTGCACGTCGTAGACGAACCCGCGCACCTTGTCCGTGTGCGGCAGGTAGCGGCTGGTCCGCACCCTCCGCATCGACCGGCGCACGCTGTCCTCCACGTCGCGGAACGCCTCGACCGCCCACGTCGGACGGACACCGCCGGCTTCCTCCAGCTCGTCCTTGAACCCGTCTTCGGTGACGGTCGAGACACCGCAGGTGGTGTGCTGCATGATCAGCACCTCTTCGGTGCCCAGCTTGCGCTGCGACAGCGCGAGCGAGCGGATCACGTCGTCGGTCACCACACCGCCGGCGTTGCGCAGGATGTGCGCCTCACCCTGGATCAGGCCGAAGATCTCGAACACCCTGATCCGGGCGTCCATGCAGGTCAGAATCGCGATCTTCATCGACGGGCTGGCCGTGGAACGGTCGCCGAGCACGGGGTCGGTGAGTTCGCTGTTGCGCTGCAGCAGGGTGTCGATCGCGGTCAAGAATGCCTCCCGGGAGATTGTCCGGATTTCATTCCACCGGACCCATCAGCACCCCGCAATGAGAGAGATCACGGCCCGAACCAGTGCTGCTCCATCGTGCGCGGCGGCGCGGACGTCGTGCCGATCCGCAGCTGCGTGTTGAGCGTGATGATCCGCGGCTTGACGTGGTCGCCGGAGGACAGCAGCAGCTTGCCCGCCGCGCGGCCCTTCTCCAGCACCGGCTGGTGCACCGTGGTCAGGCCGGCGCGCTCCGCCTCGGCGATGCCGTCGAACCCGGTCACCGTGAGGTCCGCGGGCACCCGCAGGCCGCGCCGGTTCGCCTCCGCCAGCGCGCCGAGCGCGAGGATGTCCGAAGTGCAGATCAGGGCGGTCACCTGCGGGTGGGCGTCGAGCAGGTGGCGGGCCGCGGCGGCGCCGTCGTCCACGGTGTGCTCGAAGCGCTCCACGACCGGCACCGTCGACCAGTCGACCCCGACCTTCGCGAACGCCTTCGCCAGCGCCTCCAGCCGGGCGCGCTGCACGTGGAAGTGCGCGCTCTGCTGCCGGTCCAGGTAGGCGAACCCGTCGTTGCGGTCGCGCGCGAGCCGCATGCACAGCACGCCGACCTGCCGGTGGCCGAGCTGGATGATGTGCTCGGCGAGCGCGGTGACCGCCGTCGTGTCGTCGGGGCCGACCCGGTCGACGCCCTCGATGCGCGGCTGGTCGATGATCACCGTCGGCACCGGGCGGGCCAGCACGGCGCCCAGGTGCGGGTCGTCGTCCGGCACCGAGTAGACGACGAAACCGTCGACACCGGCGCGGTGCACCGCGGCCACGTCGTCCCGGCCGGGGCTGGCCGGCACCAGGTGCAGCCCGACGCCGGCGTCCTCGCAGGCCAGCGCGAGGCCTTCGAGCACGCCGATCGCCGCCGGGTCGCGGAAGGCGTAGGACAGGTTCTCGGTGAGCAGCAGGCCGACGGCGCCCGCCTTGCGGGTGCGCAGCGACCGCGCCACCGGGTCGGGGCCGGGGTAGCCGAGGCGGCGGGCGGTCTCCAGCACCCGCTTGCGCAGTTCCGGCGACAGCTGGTCCGGGCGGTTGTAGGCGTTGGACACGGTGGTCCGAGACACGCCGAGCTCCGCGGCGAGCGACGCCAACGTCGCCTGTCGCCTCATGCGCATAGGACGCCCCATGGGGGAACCGTAACGGTTCAGAACGGAGTCGTGAAGTCGAACGCCGTCCGTGCGGCGTGCGCCACTGCGCAACGTGACGTTCAGGCGGGGGTAACCGAGGCGGTGAGATTGTCACCCGTTCAGGTAAGGTGAACTCGAAAACCGTTTCCAATAGTTCTGACCATGCGTCCCACCTCGTACTTCAGGAGTGCTCGCGATGAGTTTCCCCCGCCTGATCGGTCTCGCGTCCGCCGCGACGGCCCTCGTACTCGGCCTCACCGCCTGTGGTGGGACTAACACCGCGAGCGACACCGGGGGCAAGATCAACGTCGTCGCCTCCACGAACGTGTGGGGCAGCGTGCTGTCCGCGGTCGGCGGCGACCAGGTGGCGGTCACCTCGATCATCGACGACCCGAGCGCCGACCCGCACTCCTACGAGACCACGCCCGAGGACGCCATCGCCGCGCAGAACGCGCAGCTGACCCTCGCCAACGGCGGCGGCTACGACGACTTCTTCGGCAAGCTCGCCGACCAGGCCGGGAACGCCCGCAAGCTCAACGCGTACGACATCGGCGCGACCGGCGACGAGAACGAGCACGTCTGGTACAGCTTCACCACCGTCGCCAAGGTGGCCGACCAGGTCGCCGCGCAGCTCGGCCAGATCAAGCCGGACGCCGCGCAGACCTTCACCACCAACGCCACCAACTTCAAGGCCCAGCTGGACCAGCTCACCAGCAAGGCAGGGCAGATCGGCGCCGGCCATCCGGACACCAAGGTCCTGGTCACCGAGCCCGTCGCGCACTACCTGATCCAGGCCGCCGGGGTCACCGACGCCACCCCGGAGGAGTTCTCCGAGGCCGTCGAGGAGGAGACCGACGTCCCGCCCGCGGCGCTGGCCGAGTTCAACTCGCTGATCACCGGCAAGCAGGTCAAGGCCCTGATCAACAACGAGCAGACCACCACCCCGGTCACCGAGCAGGTCGTCGGCGAGGCGAACCGCGCCGGCATCCCCGTGGTGGGCGTGACCGAGACGCTGCCCGCCGGGACGACGGACTACATTGCCTGGATGACCAGCGAAGTCGACGATCTGGCGAAGGCCTTGAACTCTTGAGCCCTGCTGTGGAGATCTCCGGCGCGACCCTCGCGTTCGGTGCGCGCACGCTCTGGTCCGGTCTGGACCTCTCGGTCGAGCCCGGCGAGTTCGTCGCCGTGCTCGGCCCGAACGGGTCGGGCAAGACCAGCCTGCTGAAGGTGCTGCTCGGTCTGCAGCACCTGTCGCGCGGCAGCGTGCGCATCAACAGCGATCACCCGGTCGGGTACGTCCCGCAGCAGCGGGCGATGTCCGAAGCGCTCACGCTGCGCGGGGTCGACCTGGTCGGGCTGGGGCTCGACGGCCACCGGTGGGGCACCGGGCTGCGTGGACTCGCCGAGCGGCGGCGGCGGGTGTCCACCGCCGTCGCCGCGGTCGGCGCCCAGTCCTACGCGAAGCAGCCGGTCGGCAAGCTCTCCGGCGGTGAGCAGCAGCGGCTGCGGGTCGCGCAGGCGCTGGTCGGCGAGCCGGACGTGCTGCTGTGCGACGAGCCGTTGCTGTCGCTGGACCTCGCGCACCAGCGCGCGGTGAGCGAGCTGATCGACGCCCGCCGCCGCGAAGCCGGCACCGCGGTGCTGTTCGTGACCCACGAGATCAACCCGATCCTGCCCTATGTGGACCGGGTGCTGTACCTGGTCGACGGCCGGTTCCGGATCGGCCCGCCGGAGGTCGTGATGACCTCGGAGACGCTGTCCGAGCTGTACCGCGCCCGGGTGGAGGTGGTCCGCGTCGGCGGCCAGATCCACGTGGCCGGCGCGCGCAGCGCGGTCTGCGAGGACGAACCCCACCACCTGGACGAGCGCGTTTCGTGAGCACCGAAGGTTCCCGCTGAACATGGACAAGTTCTTCGACTTCGGTCTGACGGCGCAGCTGCTCGGGCTGCCGTTCGTGCAGACCGCCCTGCTCGCCGCGGCCGTGCTCGGGCTGGTCGCCGGTGTGCTCGGACCGCTGATCGTGACCCGCCGGATGTCGTTCGCCGTGCACGGCACCGCCGAGCTGGCCTTCACCGGCGCGGCCGGCGCGCTGCTGCTCGGCGTCGGCGTCGAGTTCGGGGCGCTGGCCGGCGCGGTGATCGCCGCGCTGCTGCTCGGCCTGCTCGGCGGCCGGGAGTCCGATCGCGACTCGGTGATCGGCGCGATCCTGTCCTTCGGGCTCGGCCTCGGCGTGCTGTTCCTGTGGTTCTACCCGGGCCGGGCGGCCAACAAGTTCGGCATCCTGGTCGGCCAGATCGTGTCGATCGAGACGACCAACCTCATCGTGCTGGTCATCGCCGCGCTGGTGGTGCTGGCGGTGCTGGCCCTCATCTACCGGCCGCTGCTGTTCGCCAGCGTCGACCCGCACGTCGCGGCCGCGCGCGGGGTCCCGGCGCGCACGCTGTCCGTCGTGTTCGCGGTGCTGGTCGGCGTCGCGACCGCGCTCGGCGTGCAGATCGTCGGGGCGCTGCTGGTCGTGGCGATGATGGTGACCCCGGCCGCGGCGGCCGCGCGGCTGACCGCGAGCCCGTGGAAGGCCACCGTGCTGGCCGTCCTGTTCGCCGAGACGGCCGCGCTGGGCGGGATCGTCCTGTCACTCGCGCCGGGCGCACCGGTGAGCGCGTTCGTCACCGCCATCGCGTTCACGATCTACCTGGTGTGCCGGCTGGTCGCCTACCTGCGTGACCGGGCGGCCCGCGTCACCGAGGACTCGCCTGCAGTTGCGCCTGCAGCGCCGTGAGGAACTCGTCGGTCAGGAACGGCAGCTGACCGCTGGAGACACTGCGCTCCACGGTCTCCAGCACGATCACGTCCGAGTTCGCGAACATCCCGATCGCCTGGTCCCGGCTCGTCTTCGGGGTGAAGTAGGCGAGCATCGTCAGGTTCGCGAACCCGGCCGCCAGGTAGCGCGACGACGCCTTGGTGAACGAGTCGCCGTAGAACAGGGTCTTCTCGTTCACGGTGGAGGACATCGGCGAGGCGAACCGGTAGGACGGGGTTTCGATGTCGGCGATGGTCTGGCCTGCCCGGTCGACGATGCCGTCCGGGCGCAGGTCGTAGAGCACGTTCGTCTTGTCGGCCTTCTTGCCCAGCAGCGGCGGCAGGTCCGCGGCGACGGTGTAGGTGCCGATCTGCTTGCTCTGCCAGGTCGCGGTGATCCCGGGCTGCACGGCCTCGGCGACCGCGCGGGTCATCACCAGTGAGCCCTCGTCGGTCCAGTGCGTGTCGTTGGACGGGTAGACGGGACGGTTGACGCGCCGCGCCTCCTGGGTCAGGGCGGGCCGCAGGTCCACCGCGCCGGCCGCGTCGATCTGCTGCCAGGTCGGCGCCTCCGCGGCCCGGTGGCACTCCCGGCCGGGGTAGCTGGACGGCAGGTTCTCCGGGACCATCGTGGACTTGTCCGGCGCCACCACCCAGACGAACTTGCGCCCGGACGCCTCGATGATCGTGCGCAGCCGGTTCATCCACTCCAGCGTGTCGGACAGCATCCGGACCGGTGAGCACTTGGCCTCGGCGTCGTAGCCGAAGTACAGCCAGCCGTCGCGGCCCTCGATGACCTGCCGGTAGCCGGCCTGGTCGAGCGGGCCGGAGGTGGTGGGCTGGTCGTCCGTGCCCTGCGTCTGGGTCGGCGGCGGGCTGCCGGGCAGGGGACCGGTCTCGGTGGTGCCTGCCTGGTCCCGCGGCGGCGTCTCGCCGAAGAACGTGCGGCTGATCCAGTCCGCGGCGTCGATCGCGGCGCTGCGGAAGGTGAGCTGGTCGGTGGCCCAGCCGGGCAGGCTGGTGAAGAACGCCCAGCCGTCGCCGATGCTGGGGAAGCTCGCCAGGTGCCGGTTCTCGATCTCGGCGGGGCGCGCGCCGAACACCCACAGCAGCGCCGGGGTCGTGAAGAACACGATCGCGCTGATCAACGCGGTGAGCTGACGGCCGCCGTGCCGGGGCCGGTGCAGGGAGTGCTCGCGGGGAAGCCACGCCTCGTGCACCGCGGGGAGCTGCTGCGGTTCGTGCGCCACGCGCACACGTTAACCGTTCACCTAGTGAAGCATCAGCAAAACCTGCAACTCACCGACGACGAACCCGATCACACCGCCGACCGCGATCAGCTTCCACTCCTCCTGGCGGAACGCCGGGCGCAGCAGGTTCTCGTACTCCTCGGGCGTCAGCGCGAGCATCCGCCGCTCCACCATGTTCGCCAGGTCCATCGCCTCGACCAGGTACGGCTCGGCGTGCCGGAGCAGGTACGGCATCTGCGCGAGCGACCCGGCTGCCGCGGTCGCGGTCATCTCACGCAGCCGCTCGCCGCCGACGGTCGCGGACACCAGCGGACGGATCAGGCCGACCTGCTCGTCGACGGCCCTGGCCACCACGCGCCGCACGAGCGCGGCGAGCCGGTCGGCACGCGGGCCGGTCAGCAGCTCGTCGAGGAGGTTGGGGACGGTCAGCACCTCGCGGGCGATGATCTCACCGTACTGGCGCGCGACCTCGGCCTTGCGGCGCTGGAACTTGCCCTGCAGCGTGATCGGCCCGATCTTCACCGGGCGGCGCGGCAGGAAGATCATCTTGATCGCGAGCCAGTCGGTGAACAGGCCGATGGCGCCGCCGAACACCGGCAGCACCCACGGGTTCTTCGTCAGCGCCCACACCACCGCCTGCACGATGCCGAGGACGAATCCGAAGTAGATCCCGCAGCGGGCGATGAACGCCATCTCCGGCCGGGACGTCTCGCGGATCAGGCGCACCAGCAGGGCGCGGTCGCGGGTGAGCCGCTCGACGGTCATGTGCTTGACGTCGAGCACTCCGTCGAGGTTGGCGCGGACCTCGTCCAGCAGCTCGCGAACCAGCTTCGGCGAGCCGGCCTGCAGCTGCTTGACGATCAGGTCCTGCGCCATCGGCGGCAGCGACTCCCACAGCCGCGGGTGGTGCTTGGCCATCACGTCGCGGGCCAGGTCGTCGATCGCCCGCAGCAGCGGCTGCTCGATCTCCCGCACCAGCCGGTCCGGCTGGATGCGGCCGATCACCTCGCCGAGGTCGATCAGGTTAGCGGTGAGCAGGTCGGTGGCGATGGCCGCCATCCGGCCGCCGTGCTTGGGCACCACGCCCTGCCAGCCGAAGATCGGGCGGATGCCGACGAACTCCAGCGGGCGGAACATCATTTCGATGGCGACGCGCTTGGTGACGTAACCGATGAGGGCGGCGATGAACGGGATCGCGGTGTAGAGCGGCCAGTGCTGCGCGAAGTCGGCCAGCACCCCGTCCATCCGGCCACCCCCTCGTCGATCCTGGCCGCGAGATTAGTGGAGGAGCAGGATCGCCTGGAGCTCACCCACGAGCCCGCCGATGATCGCACCGACGGCGATCAACTTCCACTCGTCCTGCCGGAACGCGGGCCGCAGCAGCTCCTCGAACTCCATCGGGGACAGCTGCCGCATCCGGTCGACGATCGTGTTCCGCACGTCCAGGGCGTTGACCGCGTACTCCTCGGCGTACCGGATGGTGTCCGGCACCCGCTCCGCCGCCTTGAGCGCCGCCGCCTGCTTCATCTCCTGCCACTTGCGCGTGCCCACCGCGGCCGCGACGAGCGGTTTCACGACGCCGGCCTGCGCGTCGATGGTCCGTTGCACCTCGCGGCCGATCAGGTGGAACAGCCGGTCGGCCTTCGGGCCCTTGAGGATGGCTTCCAGCAGGTTCGGGATGGTGATGATCTCGCGGGCGATCATGTCGCCGTAATCGGCGGCCACCTGGTCGCGGCGCTTCTGGAACACGCCCTGCCAGGTGTAGAGGCCGAAGAACTCGCGCGGCTCCCGCGGCAGGAAGATCATCTTCAGGGCGAGCCAGTCGGTGAACCAGCCGATGCCGAGGCCGAACAGCGGCATCACGATCGGCGACTTGGTCAGCGCCCACACGAGCAGCTGGACGCACCCGAGGGCGAAGCCGAACACCAGCCCGGAATTCGCGATGAACCGCATCTCAGGTCGTGAGATGTCCCGGATGAGCCGGTTGAGCAGGCTCTTGTCGCGGACCAGGTTGGTGATGACCATGTTCTTGAGGTCGAGGACGTCCTCGATGTTGTCCGACAGCTCCCGCATGATCTTCGCGATCACCTTGGGCGCTTCGGCCTGGATGCGGCGCAACAGCAGTTCCTTCGCGCCGCTGGGCAGTGCCTCCCACAGGCGTGGCTGGTACTGCTCCATGACCTCTTCGGTGATCTCCTCGACCACCTGCAGGAGCGGTTGTTCGATCTCCTTGGCGAGCTGGTCCGGGTCGAGCCTGGCGAAGATCTCCTTCGGGTCGACCAGGTTGTTCGTGAGCATGTCGGTGGCGGTGGCCGCCATGCGCTCGGCGTTGGCTGGCAGCACGCCCTGCCAGCCGAGGAACGGCCGGATCCCGACGAACTCGATCGGCCGGAACATCATCTCGATCGCCACGCGCTTGGTCACGTAGCCGATGAGCGCGGCGATGAACGGCATCGAGACGTAGAGCGGCCAGTGTTCGGCCAGGTCGGCCACGATCTCCTGCAGTTGCACCGGCCCCTCCTCGCGAGTTCCGCCGAACCGTATCCCAGCCGTTTGGAGGGAGGCGCGGACCGGATTCAGTTGATCTTCGATAATGTGTCACCCGAAAGTATGGAAACCCAGGTCCAATAGCACTAAGGTGCCCGCATGCCTCCTGCCGAGTCCCAAGATCCCATCGCCGGTAATCCCCTGTTCCCGCTCGTGTTCCGCGGCTACGACCGGCCGCCGGTGGACGAGAAGTTCGCCCAGCTGAACGCCGAGCTCAAGGAGACGGCCGTCTCCCGTGACGAGGCCCTCTCGTCGGTCGCCGAGCTGACCCGCGCCCTGTCCTACGCCCAGCAGGAGCTGAGCGAGGCCAAGCAGGCGCTGTCGCGGATGGCGAGCGACCCGTCGAGCGCCGCGACGATGACCGAGCGCGTCCGCACGATGATGACGCTCGCCGAAGAGGAGATCGCCGAGCTCAAGAACCGCGCCGAAGCGCAGGCCGACGACATCCGCGCCGCGGCCGACAAGTACGACCTGGACACCCGCAAGGCCGCCGACAAGATGGTCGCCGAGCGCGAGGCCGAGCTCGCCAAGCGGCGTGACGACCTCGAGCTGGAGTTCCAGGAGCGGCACACCGCGCTCACCACCGAGCACGAGAACCTCATGGAGCAGGCCCGCGCCGAGATCGCGCGCCTGAACGAGGAGGCCGCCGAGGAGCGCGCCCGCCTGGACGCCGAAGCCGCCGAAGCGCGTGCCAAGGCCGAGCAGGAGACCGGCGAGGCGCTTGCTCGCAAGACCGAAGAGGTCGAGACCGCGCTGGCCCGCAAGACCGAAGAGGTCGAGACGGCGCTGGCCCGGAAGACCCAGGAGGTCGAGGAGCGCCTGGCGAAGGACACCCGGGAGACCGAGGAGCGCCTGGCCAAGCTGGTCGCCGAGACCGAGGCGAAGATCGCCAAGGACACGGAGGAGACCGAGACCCGGCTGGCGAAGATCACCGCCGAGACGGAGTCGCGCCTGGCGAAGCAGACCTCCGAGGCGGAGACCCGGGCAAGCACCCTGGTCGCCGACGCGGAGCGCCAGCTGTCCGAGGCGCAGCACGCCCGCACCGAGGCGTTCGAGTTCCGCCGCGAGGTCACCGAGCGCCTCACGGCCACCCACTCGGCCCTGCAGGAAGCGCTGGAGACGCTCGTTCCCGCCGACGACCGGACGCCGGTCGCCTGACGGGGTTTTTGAAGGGGCGTCGGTGCGCTTTGCGCGCCGGCGCTTCCTTTTTTGCACCAAACCCGGCTGGGTGGTCATCCCGTCGCCTGACACGCAACGATCACCTTGAGCCAGGGCCGCAACCCAGGCCGCCAACCGGCAGCCGGACATGTCAACCTTGCG
>NZ_JBEXTZ010000075.1:0-44176 GCF_040614195.1 Amycolatopsis sp. NPDC006125 | reverse complement strand
CGCCAACCGGCGGCCGAACATGCCAACCTTGCGGCCCTGGCTCAAGGTGATATGCACAAACCGGAAGGCGACGGGATGACCACCCGGCGACCACCTCGCCAAGGTGGGACGAGGCACCCACCCCCTGGTCATCCCGGAGCCTGCCCGTCCGGCGAGGACTCTTTTGATCTTTAGAGCCGCGCTGTCGCGCGGCGGGGAGTCCGCCCTGCGGGCGGAATGCGCCTCACGGCGCTCAAAATGGTCACCTTCCGACCACCCCCGCCCCCTCTCCTTGAGTGTGTTTCAGTCGCCGAGCAGCCGTGTCAAGGCGGGAAAGCGTGCCTTGACACGACTGGTCGGCGACTAAAGATCGGCTGTGGATCGGGGGCGGGGGAGGTCTGGTTGGGGTAGTCGGTGCCGTTGCGTTGCCGGCTTGCTTGTAAAACCAGATCCGATCTCCGGCTTGCCTGCCAGGCCAGGCCCGGTGTGCGGCTTGCCTGCCAGACCAGATCCGGTGTGTGGCTTGCCTGCCAGACCAGGCCCGGTGTGCGGCATGCCTGCCAGACCAGGCCCGGTGTGCGGCATGCCTGCCAGACCAGGCCCGGTGTGCGGCATGTCTGCCAGACCAGGCCTGGTCTCCGGCTTGCCCGTCAGACTAGGCCCGGCCACCGGCTTGCCTGCCAGACCAGGCCCGGCGTCCGGCTTGTCCGTCAGACCAGCCCTGGTCTCCGGCTTGCCCGTCAAGCCAGCCGCGGCCTCAGGCTTGCCCGCCAGACCAGCACGCTCGGGCTTGAGCAGCCCGGCTTTCGGTTTCCCTGTCGGAGCCGGCCCGGTTTCCGGTCTTGCCTATCAGCAGTTTCCGGATTTCCTGTCAGAGCCGCCTCAGTCTTCCCACTCGCCAGAGCCAGCCGCCCTCAGTTCTGCCGCTGGAGCCAGCCCCGGTTCCGCAATTCCTCTTTGAACCGCCGGTAGTTCTCTTCCATCGGCTCTCGCTCCGCCGCGTCCGGCTCGATCACCGATGCTTCTTCGCCGATCATTTCCGCCGCCTCGGTCAGTCCCCCCGGCAATACGGCCGCGGCAGCCAGCATCGCCGCGCCGTAGCCGGTTTCGGCTTGGGGCGACACACGCAGTTCCATCCCACTTACCGTCGCTCGGATGCGGGTCCACAACGGACTCTTGCTGCCCCCGCCGGCGGCCACCAGTGGCCCGGTCACGGGCACTCCCAGCTCCCGCAGCCGCTCCAACGCCAGCCTCTCCACGAAGGCGACGCCTTCCAGACGAGCCCGGTGCAGCTCCACATCGTCCTGCGGCTCGCCCAGTACGAAGCCCCGCGCGTCGGGCGTCACGAACGGGAAGCGCTCTCCCGGCCGCTTCAAGGGGTAGGCCACGACCCGCGCCGGGCCGCGCCGGGCTGCTGCCTCGTCCAGTTCGGCGAGGTTGGGCCCACCGGCCACCGCCTCGCCACCGGTGTTCGACGCTCCGCCGGGCAGCCACCAGCCGTCCGGGTGGCGGTGGCTGTACATCGCGCCGGACGGGTCTCGCACCAGGTGTTCGGTCACGCCCTTCAACACGTAGGTCGTGCCGAGGATCCCCGCGAAACTGCCCGGCGTCACGGCGCCCGTCGCCAGCTGGCCTGCGCAACCGTCGGTCATGCCGGCCACCACCAGGCAGCCCTGGGGCAGGCCGGCGACCGGGCGGGGCAACTCGCCCAGCACGGTCGTCGGCCGCACGACCTCGGGGAGCCAGTCCACCCCGAAATCGAACACCTCGGCCGCCCACTCCTCGCGCAACGGGTCGTACCCGCTCTTCAGGGCATGCGAGGAGTCGGTCGCCACCGGACGGCCGAGGAGCTTCTCACCGATCAGGTCCGGCGTGTGCCGGACACCGGCGGCATCCGGGTAGGCGCGTCGCAGCCAGTTGATCCGGCCCAGCGCCGCCGTCGGCGACACGCTCATCCCCAGCTCGTGCCACCGCTGCGCGCCCACCTCCGCCGCCTTCGCGTTGTCGTCCGCGCCGCGCCGGTCGTCGTACATCAGCGCCGGACCGAGCGGCTCACCCCGGCCGTCGACCGCGACGACCGTGCCCGAGGTGGCCGATACCGCGACCGCCCGCACCGGCTCGGCCAACTCCGCGGTCACCCGCCGCAGCACCGACTCGACCGCAGGCCACCACGCCCGCGCGTCCTGCTCGCTGCGGCCGGACTCGTCCCGGACCGGGGCGGGCAACGGCTCGGCAGCCGTCGCCCGCACCGAGCCGTCGCCGCCGACCGCGAAGGCACGCACCCCCGCGGTCGCGACGTCGACACCGACAACCGTCACGGGCGGACCGCCGTCACGTCCTGCAAGCTGACGTCCTCGTCGATGGCCTTCCGCGTCGCCTCCGGCAGCTTCAGGAACCGGGTGAGCACCGCCGCCACGATGTACAGCGCGGCGAAGATGATCACCACGCCTGCCGCGCCGGCCGGGCCGAGGAACAGCGACACGATCGCAGGCCCGACGAACGCCGCGGCACCGGCGCCCAGGTTCAGCAGCGCCATCGCGCCGCCCTTGTTCTCCGGCGCGAGCGAGGGCAGCAGCGCCGAGATCGGCACGAACCCGGCCAGCGTCGCGCCGTAGAGCGCACCCACGAGCAGAGCCACCCAGTAGTAGTCGGCGCCCAGCGACGTCGGCACGAAGTACAGCAGCAGGATCGAGATGGCGCAGCCGATCGCGCCGAACCAGAAGATCGTCCGCTGCCAGCCGATCTTGTCCGAAGCCACGCCGAAGATCAGGTTGAAGAAGATGTTCGTGCCGTAGATGACCGACACCAGCAGCAGCCACCGGCCCTCGCCGAACCCGATCTGGTCGGCGAAGATCGTCGGGAAGAACACCAGCATGCCGAACTCCGGCGCGGTGTTGATGATCCGCACGATCATCCCGACGCCCACGCGCGGGTTCTTCCACGCGATCGACACGCTGGACACCAGGCTCTGCACCGGCTGGACGCCCTCCGGCGCGAGCCGCGTGAACCCGGTCCGCTCCCGCACCCCGAGCACGCACAGCAGACCGCCCGCGGCCAGGATGCCGACCGACAGCCACAGCGTGCCGTAGTGGCCGAGCACCGGGTTGGTGAAGCTCGCGACCAGCGAGCCGAGCGTGGGCAGGCCGCCGGTGAACGCGAAGTAGAACCAGCCGACCGCGGCGCCGAGCCGCGCGACGGGCGCCACCGCGGTGATCCACACCAGGAACCCGAACGCGAACATCGGGTACCCGAAGCCGCGGATGCCGTAGGTGATCAGCATCAGCGGGTAGTTCTCGCTGGGCACCGCCACGGCGAGGAACAGCACGTCGAACACGAGCCAGATCGCCAGGCCGATCCACATGACGCGGCGCGGCCCCCACAGCTCCGACAACGCGCCGGACAGCCAGGACGCGAGCATCACGGCCACGCCGTACGCGGTGATCACATAGGACGCGTGAATTTCGTCCCCGGCACCGTGGTCGGCCATGAACGGGGCGATGAACCCGGACTCCACGCCGTCGCCGACCATGAACAGCAACAAGCCGACGTACCCGAGGAACAACGGGGCCGGTAGCCCCCACCTGGCGAGAAGCCCCCCGAACCCCCTGTCCGGCTGGGACAACCTCGATGTTGCCGTCTGCGTCATCACGCCTCCATGAGTGTGCGGAACCCAAGTTATCATGGAGCACGTGAAATTAACACGCAAGGGTGTGATTCGATCAGACCTCGGCGACGAGCACGTTCGTCTGGTCCTCGTACTGGTCGAGCAGGTAGGCGGACACGGCTGAGTCGACCACGAGGTGGTGGAAGTCCTCGATCTCGGCCAGGCGGTGCAGTGCGGTGCGCGGCATCTTGCTGGAGTCCATGAGCAGCACCCGGATCTCCGCGCTGGCCAGCATCGCCCGCTTGACCATGACGATCTCGGGTTCCTGGTGGAACGTCATCTCCGCGTTCATCGCCGAGGTCGACACGAACGTGACGTCCACGGTGAGCCGCTCGACGGCCTCCAGGCAGGGCATGCCGAGGAACGAGTCGTGGGTCGCGGAGTAGTCGCCACCGAGCCCGATCAGGCGCACGTCGTCGACCTGCTTGAGCACCTCGATGATCCGCAGGTAGTTCGTCGCCACGGTGAGCGGCGTGACCTGGTGCAGCAGCTTGGCCAGGGCGAGCGCGGTGGTCGAGTCGTCCAGCAGGATCGACATCCCGGGCTCGACCAGCGACAACGCCTTCTCGGCGATCGCGGCCTTCGCCTCGACGTGTGCGTTGAGCCGGTACTCGGTGTTGCTCTCGAACACCGTCGACGGCTGCGCCGAGACCCCGCCGCGGTACTTGCGCAGCAGGCCGCGCCGGGCTAGTTCGTCCAGGTCGCGGTGCACCGTCATCACGCTCACGCCGGTCAGCTCGGCCAGCTCCGCTGCGGAGGCCTGGCCCTTCTTCACGACGTAGTCGGTGATGCGCTGCTGCCGGATGTTACGGGAGCGCGCGCTCCCGCTGGACTTGTCTTCCACGGGACAAGGCTAGGACGTGGGCAGGTTGAAGCGCCGCAGGCTCGTCGCGTCGCCGTCGATCCCGATCTCGGTGATGGCCGCGTTCTCCAGGCGCGGGAACACGCGGCGGTAGTCGCGGACCGGGATGCCGAGCAGCTCGCACAGCGTGAGCCGGATCAGCGTGTTGTGCGCGACGACCAGCACCCGCCCGCCGTCCTCGCGCTTCGCGATGGTGCGCAGCGCCGTCGCGCCCCGGCGCGCGGCGTCGGCCGTCGGCTCGGCCCCGGGGAACGCGCCGGCCACCGGATCCGCCCGGAAGGCGGCCACGACCTGCGGATCCAGCTCGGACAGCACCTTGCCCTCGGCGATCCCGAAGTGCATCTCGCGCAGCGCGTCGAGCACGACGGGCTCGAGGCCGAGCGCCCGCGCGGACGGCTCTGCGGTGACCCGCGCCCGCCCCTGCGGCGACCGGTAGAGCGCGGTGACCGGTTCGCCGGCGCCGACCAGGTACGCCGCCAGCCCCTCGGCCTGCCTGCGGCCCCGCTCGGTGAGGCTCACCTCGCTGGTGCCGGCGTAGCGGTTCTCCGCGTGCCATTCGGTCTCGCCGTGGCGGACCAGCAGCAACCGCGTTCCCATCGGACCTCCCGTGACAAATCTCGGCAGCGGTGTTAATTTAACACCAACGGCGTGAAAGGGGTTGTTGCATGGGTTTCGCCGCGGTGGTGTTCGACCTCGACGGTGTCCTGGTCGAGAGTGAACACCTCTGGGAGGAGAACTGGGTCGCCTACGCGGCGGCCCACGGTGTCGAGTGGACGGCCGCCGACACCGCCACCGTCCAGGGCATGAGCGCGCCCGAGTGGGCCGCGTACCTGGCGGAGCGCAGTGGCACCCCGGAGACCCCCGAGCAGGTCGAGAAGGCCGTGGTCGACGGGATGATCCGGTCGATCGCCAATGGTGAGGCCCCGCTGCTGGACGGCGCCGACGCGATGGTGCGCGACGTCGCGGCCCGCGTCCCGGTCGCGCTCGCGTCCTCGGCCGCGCGCCGGGTGATCGACGCGGTGCTGGAGACCCACGGGCTGACGGGGGAGTTCTCGGCCACCGTGTCCAGCGCCGAGGTGCCGCGCGGCAAGCCCAGCCCGGACGTCTACGCCGAGGCCGCGTCCCGGCTCGGCTTCCGCGGCGAGGAGTGCCTGGGGGTCGAGGACTCCAGCAACGGCATCCGGGCCGCCGCGGCCGCGGGGCTGACCGTCATCGCCCTGCCCAACCCGACCTACCCGCCGAAGCCGGACGCGCTGGAGCTGGCCGCGCAGGTCGCGGAGTCCAACCACGACGTCCGGAAGCTGCTGCTCGCCTACCTCGCCGGGGAGCTGGTGCGCTCATGACCACGCTCGGAACGGCCGCGACGTTCAAGCGCGACTGGCTGGACGGCTTCGTCACCGCGTACGGGCGCGAGGTGCGCAAGGTGCCGGGCGCGTACGGCGTGCTCGGGCGGAACGTGCCGCGGCGGGGCAAGGTCGCCGTGGTCATCGGCGGCGGCTGCGGCCACTACCCGGCCTTCGCCGGGCTGGTCGGGCCCGGCCTCGCCGACGCGGCGGTGGTCGGTGACGTGTTCACCAGCCCGAGCGCCGAGCAGGTCTACCGCACGGCCCGCGCCGCCGAGGGTGGCGCGGGGGTGCTCTTCGCCTACGGCAACTACGCCGGTGACGTCCTGCACTTCGGCCTCGCCGCGCGCCGCCTGGCCGCGGAGGGCATCGAGAGCCGCACCATCCTGGTCACCGACGACATCGCGAGCGGGCCGGCCGACGCGCCGGAGAAGCGCCGCGGGGTGGCCGGCGACTTCATCGTCTTCAAGGTCGCAGGCGCCGCGGCCGAGCGGGGTGACGACCTCGACGCGGTGCACGCGGCGGCGGTCAAGGCCAACGCGCACACCCGCACCTTCGGCGTCGCCTTCGGCGGCTGCACGCTGCCGGGCGCCGACCAGCCGCTGTTCACCGTCGGCGAGTCCGAGATGGAGCTGGGCCTCGGCATCCACGGCGAGCCGGGGGTTCGGACCGTCGGCCGCCTCGGCGCGGCGGAGCTGGCCGACGAGCTGGTCGACGGCCTGCTGCCCGAGCTGCCGCGGGGCGACGGCCGGGTCGCGGTGCTGGTCAACGGCCTCGGCCGGACCAAGTACGAAGAGATGTTCGTGACTTACACCCGGATCCACGAGCGGCTGACCGGAGCCGGGCTGACCCCGGTGCACACGGAGGTCGGCGAGTTCGTCACCTCGCTGGACATGGCCGGGGTCTCGCTGTCGGTGCTGGTGCTGGACGACGAGCTGGCCGAGCTGTACGGCGCGCCCTGTGACACCCCGGGCTACCGCAGCGGCGGGGCGGTCCTGGAGCCGGTCGAGCTCTCGTCCACTGTGGACAAGCAGCTGGCCCGGCCGGAGGGTGAGGGCGTCGAGGTCGTCGACCGCCTGCTGACCGCGGCCATGCGCCGCATCGAGGACAACGAGTCCGAGCTGGGCCGCCTGGACGCGGTCGCCGCCGACGGTGACCACGGCCTCGGCATGACCCGCGGCATGCGGGCCGCGGTTTCGGCCGCCCGCGAGGCCGCCGGGTCCTCGGTGGCCGACACGCTGCTGGCCGCCGGCACCGCGCTCGCCGACGCCGCCGGTGGCGCGTCCGGCGCCCTGTACGGCGTGCTGCTGGCCGAGACCGGCGCCGGACTGCGGGTCGACGAGATCACCACCACGGTGGTCGCGGACGCGGTCGACGGCGCGGTGCGCGCGTTCACCGAGCTGGGCAAGGCCGAGCTGGGCGAGAAGACCATGCTCGACGCGATCGAGCCGTTCCGGCAGGCGCTGCGCAAGCAGGCCGAGGCCGGCGCCGCGCTGCCGGACGCGTGGCGCGAGGCCGCGCAGGCGGCCGCGCTCGCCGCCGAGGAGACCGCGAACCTGGTGCCCGCCAAGGGACGCGCGGCCCGGCTGGCGCAGCGCAGCAAGGGGCACGCCGATCCCGGCGCGACCTCGTTCGCCCTGATCGTCACGGCGATCGGGGAAGCTCTGGGCAAGGAGGGGAACTGATGCGGGTCGTGGTGGCCGCGGACAACGCAGGCGTGCTGCTGAAGAACGAGGTGCGAGACCTGCTGGCGAAGGACGAGCGGGTCACCGAGGTGATCGACCTGGGCGTGGACAGCCCGGACGACGACCGCGCGTACCCGATCTTCGGCCTGGCGGCGGCGGAGAAGATCGCCAACGGCGAGGCCGACCGCGGCGTCCTGGTCTGCGGCACCGGCATCGGTGTGGCGATCTCGGCGAACAAGGTGCCGGGGGTGCGTGCGACGGTCGCGCACGATTCATACTCGGCCGAGCGGTCGGTGAAGTCGAACAACTGCCAGATCATCACCTTCGGCGCCAGGGTCATCGGGGCCGAGCTGGCGAAGAAGATCGTCACCGAGTGGCTGGGGTACACGTTCGACCCGGGGTCGCCGAGCGCGGCCAAGGTCGCTCACATCACCGAATACGAACAGGTCCACGCGGCCGGCTGAGGCCCGGCGGTTCAAGGAGGAGCCAGAAGTGCGCGTTCTCTGCGCGGGAGACGAGTTCGTCGGCAACAACCTGCTTGCCGACGCGGTCCGGGCCGAGCTGGCCACCGAGCCCGAGTTCACCGAGCTGTCGCTGCCCTGGCCGGTCGAGCCGTTCGGCCCGGTCGGCGGGGTGCACGAGGCGAGCGGCACCGAGGAGCAGGTCATCGAGGCGCTGGCCGGGGCCGAGGTCGCGGTCACCCAGATGGCGCCGTTCACCAAGAAGGTCTTCGCCGCCGCTCCCGAGCTGAAGCTCGTGTCGGTGTGCCGGGGCGGGCCGGTGAACGTCGACCTCGCCGCCGCCACCGAGGCCGGCGTGGCGGTCACCTACGCGCCGGGCCGCAACGCGACCGCCGCCGCCGAGTTCGCGATCGGCATGATCCTCGCCGCCATGCGCCGCATCTCGACGTCGTCGGCCGAGCTGCTCGGCGGCACCTGGCGCGGTGACTACTACGCCTACCCGAACGCCGGGCTCGAGCTGGAGGGCACCACCGTCGGCCTGGTCGGCTACGGCGCGATCGGCTCTCGGGTGGCCAAGGTGCTCGTCGCGTTCGGGTCGAAGGTCCTGGTCGCCGACCCGTACGCGAAGCCGGAGCAGATCGCGGCGGACGGGGCCGAGCTGGTCGAACTGGACGACCTGCTCCGCCGCAGCGCGGTGGTCAGCCTGCACGCTCGCCTGACCGACGAGACGCGCCACCTGATCAACGCCGAGCGCCTTGCCCTGCTGCCCGAGGGCGCGGTGCTGGTCAACTCCGCCCGCGGTGGCCTGCTGGACTACGCGCCGCTGCCGGACCTGCTGAAGTCCGGGCGGCTGGGCGCGCTCGCGCTGGACGTCTACGACGTCGAGCCGCCGCCCGCCGACTGGGCCCTGCGGGACGCGCCGAACGTGATCGCGACGCCGCACCTGGCGGGTGCCAGCCGCCAGACCGCCGAGCGCGCCGCGCGGATCGTCGCCGCCGAGGTGGGCCGGTACGCCCGTGGGGAGCAGCTGGCGAACGTCGCGAACCCGGAAGTGCTGCGATGATCATCGGCGTCGACATCGGTACTTCACTGACGAAGGCCGTCGTGTTCGACGAGGCCGGGGTGTCGCTGCACCAGGCCTGCACGCCGTCTGAGGTGCACCACCTGTCCGGCGGCCGGGTCGAGCAGGACCTCGACCAGGTCGTCGGCACGGTCGCGACCGTCGTGCGCGAGGTCGCGGCGAAACTGGACGCCCCGGTCACCGCGCTGGCGCTGACCGGCCAGGGCGACGGTGTGTGGCTCCGCGACGAGGACGGCAACGCGGTGCGGCCGGCCATTTCCTGGCTCGACGGCCGGGCCAACGCGCTGCTCGCCAAGTGGCAGGCCGACGGTGTGTCGCGGGAGGTGTTCCGGCGCACGGGATCGGGCATGTTCCCCGGCTGCGCGGCCGCGATCCTGTCCTACCTGGACACCCACGAACCCGAGGTGCTGGACCGGGCCGCGGTGGCCGGGTACTGCGTCGACGCCGTGGTGCAGCGGCTGACCGGTGAGATCACGGTCGACGTGTCCGACGCGTCCCTGCCGTTCCTCGACCCGAAGACCCGGCGCTACGACGAGGGCGCGATCGCCGCCGTCGGACTGTCCCACCGGCGGAACCTGCTGGCCGAACCGGCGGCGCCGAAGGCCGTGTTCAGCCTGAACCGCCGCGGCGCCGAACTCCTCGGGCTGCCCGAGGGGCTGCCGGTCACCGCCGGCCCGTTCGACCTGCCTGCCAGCGCCATCGGCGCCGGCGTTCGCGCGCCGGGAGACGGCATCCTCACCGCGGGCACCACGCTGGCCTGCCAGGTGCTCACCGACAACGCCGAGTTCGACGGCGAGGGCGAGCCGGCCGGGATGTTCCTGTCCACGCCGACCCCCGGCGAGTACCTGCACGCGATGCCGGCGATGGTCGGCACCGCGAGCATCGACTGGATCTGCCGCCTGCTGGGCATCGAGGTCACCGAGATCGGGACGCTGCTCGCGCAGAGCCCGCCCGGTGCCGCCGGGGTGCGGGCGCTGCCGTTCCTGTCCGCGTCCGGTGAGCGGGCGCCGTTCGTCGACGCGTCCGCGCGGGCGCAGTTCGCCGGGCTGAGCCTGGAGCACGGGCGGGCGGACGTGGTGCGTGCGCTGTGCGAGTCGATCGCGTACGCGGCACGGCACTGCTTCGACGCGGCCGGGTTGTCCGGCCGGTTGTACGCGTGCGGCGGCGGGGTGCGCTCCGCCGAGTGGACGCAGATCTTCGCCGACGTGCTCGGCCGCCCTATCGTGATCCCGAGCGATCCGGGTGTCGGGGCGCGGGGTGCCGTCCTGGTCGCGGCCGAGGCGCTGAACCAGCCGTTCGACGCGGAGCTGTGGGCGAGCAGTTCGCGGACCGTGTCGCCGGTACCCGAAAATGTCGAGTTCTACCAGAGCGGTTACGCGGACTACCAGGCGTCGCTGACCGCCGCGCGGGGGTTGTGGCGACTGTGATCCTGGCCGACGAACGGCGAGCGGTGTGCGAGTACGCGCGACGATTGACCGCCGACGGGCTCGTGGTGGGCACCTCCGGCAACATCTCCGCCCGCTCGGGCGAGCTGATCGCCGTGACGCCGACCGGCGTGGACTACGGCGTGCTGACGCCTGAGGACATCCCGGTGGTGGCGCTCGACGGGTCCATTGTGGAGGGCAAGCTGCGGCCCACCAGCGAGATGCCGATGCACCTGTCGGTGTACACGAAGGCGGCCGACCCGGACGGCGCGCCGATCACCGGCATCGTGCACACGCACTCGGTGCACGCGACCGCGGTGTCCACTTTGGTCGACGAAGTGCCCGCGGTGCACTACATGCTGGCCACGATCGGCCCGTCCGCGCGGGTGGCCCGCTACGCGACGTACGGCACGGAGGAGCTGGCCGAGTCGATGCTCGCCGCGCTGGAGGGCCGCCGGGGCTGCCTGCTGGGCAACCACGGAACCATCACGTACGGCGACGGTCTTGCGGCGGCGTACAGCCGGGCCGAGCAGCTGGAGTGGCTCTGCCAGGTGTGGCTGCTCGCCCGTTCGGCGGGCAACCCACGGCTGCTGCCGGCCGAGGAGATCGCCCACGTGGTGGAGAAACTGCGGGGGTACGGCCAGAAATAGGTCGCGCGAGCCGGGAGCGGTCGGCATGCTGGGCGGGGTGGAGGAGATCGTCACCCATCTCGAGATGACCAGCCCGGCCGACCTGCGCCCGGCGCCGCCCGTGCCGGGGGTCGCGGTGGAGCCCGTCCCCGCCGACTCCCCGCTGGTGCGCCCGACGACGGTGCGGATCGGCAAGCCGTACAACTGGCCGAGCTCCCGCTGGTCCGACGACGACTGGGAGTGGTACCTGTCCCGCGAGGGGCGCCACTGCGTGCTGATCCGCCACCTGGGCGAGGTCGCGGGCCTGGCGGACTACCAGTCCCACGGCGACGGCGAAGTGGAGATCACTACTTTCGGCCTGGTCCCGGAGTACGTGGGCAAGGGCATTGGCGGCTACGCGCTGACCCTGGCGGTCGAGCAGGCGTGGCAACTCACACCGGACGTCCGCCGCGTGTGGCTGCACACCTCGGACCTCGACCACCCGCACGCCCTGCCGAACTACCACCGCCGAGGCTTCCGCACGTTCCGCACCGCCCGCGGACAACGCTAACCGTCCTCCCGCCCCGGCAGCGGCTCACCGCGGAGGAAGGCCTCGTAGGCTTCGCGGGCGTCCTCTTCGACCTCCGGAAGCTCGGGGCCGTAGCGGGTGTCCGTCCGGTCGCGTTTCGGGCCGGAGAGCCAGAACAACTCGTCCGTCTCGACGTCGACGAAGTTCGCGCTCGGCAGCCCGGTCCAGCGGCGCAGCGTCCGGCCGTGGAAGTAGGCCGTCTGCCACGTCCGGGAAAACCGCACCCACCCGATCCACGACGGACCACGATCGGTGTCGAAACCGGTCTTCAGCTGAACGAACATGATCCGCTCCGGCACGGCATCCCCCTCACCCCGGTGATACTGGGAAACGTAGCGTCGAGCAGGCGAAACAGCCACCGGTTAAGTCGCGGGCAGCGTCAGAGCCAGACAAGGAGCCGGCCGATGTTCCAGAACTTCGGACTGAAACCCGCCGTCCGCGGTGGCGCCGTGCTGGGGGCTGGTGCAAGGCGCAGGCGACGGGAGTTCCTGGACTTCGTGATCGATGACCGGCCCCTGCTGTCGCTCTTCGACGGGGAGGACGTGGTTTCGGCGCTCGCCACTGATCTTCCGCCGCGTGCCCTGAGCGGAGAGGTGGACCGTCTGCTGCTCCGCGGCCCGTCCAGCCTTCCGGACGGGCGACAGGTGCTCTACTGCTGCCCAGAGTGCGGCGATCTCGGCTGCGGAGCCATCACCGCGATGATCATCCAGCAGGACGACTGCATCATCTGGCGCGACTTCCGCTGGCAGGACTCACAAGACCAGGAGCTCGAAAGCTACCCGGGCGTCGGCCCTTTCCGGTTCAGCGCGGACGAGTACCGGAACGCCCTGGAGCACGCCGCCACTCAGAGCTGGTAGTACTCGGTATGAAAGTAGTGTTGACCAGCCGAAACGGCCACTGATTAAGCCGCCAGGCCGTCACTAGGCCGTTCGGGGGACACAGGTCGTGCGCCGAAGACCTGATCGATAGCCCGGCGGGTCCGATCCTTGCTCGAAGGCATGAGGTAAGCGTGCACGTCCGCAAGGTGAAGCCCGGGTCGGAGTGGCCCAGGTACTCCGCGAGCGCCGTGATGGTCTCCCCGGCGTCAAGGCGCGCCGCCGTCGGCGGCGCGCTCGGCCCGGTGCGCTGGCAGCCACGCGAGTCCCGAGCGCGGCATAAGCCGGGCTGCCGCTCCGCTTCGCCCGGCGAGCCGCGCGGGCACGGCCTGGGTGCCGTCCCCGGCAGCTCGGCCGACAGCGGCGCGCAAGCCCACGGGAGACCGCGGCACGAGCAAGGGGCAGGACGACGGCCCGGCGCTCTCAGGCCGTCTCCAGGCCGTCAAGCGTCGGGCACGCGCGAGAATCCGTGAGAACTGTCGAGACCTGAACCAGCAGGTCAGAGGCGGTTTCGAGCTACCGGAGCCAGGTCGCCGCCGAACGGCGATCAGAACTGGTAGTACAGGAACGGGCTGAAAGTCCCGTTCGCGACCAGGATCGCGGCGTACAACGCGCCTGCCGTCATCACGCCGATCCGCAAGCCGACGGCGCCGCGGGTTCGGGCGGACTCCAGCAGCGGCCCGGTGACCGGGTTGGCAGGCACCGCGAAGATCGCCAGCGCGGCGATCAGGATGACCACCCGCTGGTTGGTCAGCGCCGCCTCGACGACGTCCGTCAGGCCGTCGAAGTCGGGGACCAGCATGTGCCCGATCATGGTGAACGCGTGCCCGATGTCGGCCGACTTGAAGAACACCCAGCCGAACACCACGAGCACCAGCGTCAGCACTCGGCGGCCCACCCTCGAGCCCACCGCGGCCGGGGTGCGGTCCCAGCCGAACCGCCGCTCGATGATCAGCAGCAGCCCGTGGTAACAACCCCACACCAGGAACGTCCAGTTCGCGCCGTGCCAGAAACCCGTCAGCACGAACACGATGCACAGGTTCCGGTACGTCTTCGCCGCGCCCGCCCGGTTGCCGCCGAGCGGGATGTACACGTAGTCGCGGAACCAGCGGCTCAGCGACATGTGCCAGCGCCGCCAGAACTCGGTCACCGTCACCGACGAGTACGGCCGCGCGAAGTTCTCCGGCAGCCGGAACCCGAGCATCCGGCCCAGCCCGATCGCCATGTCCGAGTAGCCAGAGAAGTCGAAGTACAGCTGCAGCGTGTACCCGACCGCGCCGAGCCACGCGATCGCGAACGTCATCTCGTCGCCGGGCGTCGCGAAGCACGCCTCCACCATCGGGCTCAGCGAGTCCGCGATGATCGCCTTCTTGCACAGGCCCAGCGCGAACCGCGGGAAGCCCGCGGCGATGTCGTCCAACCGGTGCGACCGGTGCTGCGGCAACTGGTCCGCGATCTCCCGGTACCGCACGATCGGCCCCGCCACCAGCTGCGGGAACATCGCGATGTAGGTCACGAACGACACCGGGTTCCGCAGCGCCCGCCGCTCACCCCGGTAGATGTCGACCACGTACGAGATGTGGTGGAACGTGAAGAACGAAATGCCGATCGGCAACGCCAGGTGCGCCACCGGGAACGAGCCGCCGAAGAGCTGGGTGAAGTAGTCGATCTGCTGTGTGGCGAACCCGGCGTACTTCCAGACCACCAGGATGCCGACGTCGAAGCAGATGACCGCGATCAGCAGCGACCGCTTCCGGCTCGACCGCGGCTCCCACGGGTTCGGTTCCAGCGCGGTGCCTGCCGCGAAGTTGACCACCATGCACGCCAGGAGCAGCAGGGTGAACGCGCCCGCGCCACTGGCGTAGAAGATCAGGCTGGCGACCGCGATGATGCCGTTCCGCCAGCTCCTCGGCAGCACCAGCACGGCGAGCAACGTCGCCGGGAGGAAGTACCAGAGGAACAGCGGTGAAGCGAACGACATCGACCTGGGGTCCCCCTGTGCAAGCGGATCAGCGCACTGACCTTAGCCGACCCGGTTGGCCCGAAGGAGTGAAACTCACCGCTTCAGCAGCGGGTGTGTGAAGTTCCCCGCTGCCCGCCACAAGAAGAAGCGGCGCCGGAGACCGGCGCCGCTCGAACAGCCACGATCAGATGCGACCCGCCACCCGACGCCGCCGCGCGACCTCCGCCAGCAGCACCGCCGCCGCGACGGACGCGTTCAGCGACTCCACCCCGGCGGCCATCGGGATCGACACCGTCTCGTCGCAGGTCTCGCGCACCAGGCGGGACAGGCCACGCCCCTCGGAGCCCACCACGACCACCAGCGGATCCGTCGCCAGCGACAGGTCGTCGATCCCGACCGAGCCGTCCGCGTCCAGGCCCGCGATCATCAGGCCCTCCTCCGCCCACAGCTTCAGCTGCCGGGTCAGGTTGGTCGCGATCGCGATCGGCATCTTCGCCGCGGTGCCGGCGCTCGTCCGCCACGCCACGGCCGTGACGCCCGCGCTGCGACGCTGCGGCAGCAGCACCCCGTGCGCCCCGAACGCCGCCGCCGAACGCACCACCGCACCCAGGTTCCGCGGGTCGGTCACGCCGTCGAGCGCCACCAGCAGCGGCGGCTCACCCGAGTTCTTCGCGATCGCCAGCAGGTCGTCCGGGTGGCTGTACTCGAACGGCGGGACCTGCAGCCCGAGCCCCTGGTGCACCGCGCGGTTGGTCTTGCGGTCCAGCTCCTCGCGCGGGATCTCCAGGATCGAGATGCCCTTGTCCGCCGCCAGCCGCACCGCTTCGGTGACCCGGTCGTCGGCGTCGATGTTCAGGGCCACGAACAGCGTGGTGCCCGGCACGCCCGCGCGCAGGGCCTCGACCACCGGGTTGCGGCCCGCGATGATCTCCGGCCCTTCGCGGCGGTCGCGGGACTTCTCGGCGCGCGCGGCAGCCGCCGCGGCACGCTTCTGCTTCGGGTGCCCGGGGCGCATCTCCGCGCGCGGCGTCGGGCCCTTGCCCTCCAGCCCGCGGCGGCGCTGACCGCCGGAGCCGACGACGGCGCCCTTCTTGGTGCCCTCTTTGCGAACCGCACCCCGGCGCTTGGAATTGCCTGCCATTTAAGCTTCTTTCACGGTCCACACCGGACCATCGGGAGTATCTTCGACCGCGATCCCCGCCTTGAGCAGGCGGTCGCGCACGGCGTCGGCCCTGGCGAAGTCACGCGTGGCGCGCGCCTCCTGGCGCTCCACGAGCATCGCCTCGACCAACTCGGCCAGTGCGGCCCTCGCCGGCGTCTCCGCCGCCGAGCTCTCCGCCCATTCCGGTGCCAGCGGGTCCAGCCCGAGCACACCCATCATCGCGCGCACCGAGCCCGCCGCCGCGCGCGCCTTGGCGTCATCGCCGGAGTCCAGTGCCGCGTTACCCTCGCGGACCAGGTTGTGCACGGCCGCGACCGCCGCCGGCGTGGACAGGTCGTCGTCCATCGCGGCGACGAACTCGGGCGCCAGCTCACCCGGCTCGACCGTGCCCGTCCGCTGCGCCGCCCGCCGCAGGAAGCCCTCGATCCGCCGGTAGCCCTGGGCCGCCTCGGACAACGCGCCGTCGGAGTACTCGATGGTCGACCGGTAGTGCGGCTGCACCAGGTAGTACCGCAGCTCGGCGGCCCGGTAGTTCCGCAGCATCGCCTCGATCGACACGACGTTGCCCAGCGACTTCGACATCTTCTCGCCGGACAGCGTCACCCACGCGTTGTGCAGCCAGAACCGCGCGAACGGGTCACCCGCCGCCTGTGACTGGGCGCGCTCGTTCTCGTGGTGCGGGAACACCAGGTCGACGCCGCCGCCGTGGATGTCGAACTCGGCGCCCAGGTAGGTGGTCGCCATCGCGGAGCACTCCAGGTGCCAGCCCGGCCGCCCGTCGCCCCACGGGGTCGGCCACGACGGCTCGCCCGGCTTGGCGCTCTTCCACAGGGTGAAGTCCCGCGGGTCGCGCTTGCCCTCGGCCAGGGTCTCGCCCTGCTGCACCTCGTCCAGCTTCTGCCGGGACAGCGCGCCGTACTCGGGGAACGTGGACACGGCGAAGTACACGTCGCCGCCTGCCGCGTAGGCGTGCCCGGCGTCGATGAGGCGCTGCATCAGCTCCACCATCTGCGTGACGTGCCCGGTCGCGCGCGGCGCGATGGACGGCGGCAGGCAGCCGAGGACCGTGTAGGCCTCCTCGAACGCCCGTTCGTGCGTCGCCGCCCACTCCCACCACGGCCGTCCGGCGTCGGCGGCCTTGGTGAGGATCTTGTCGTCGATGTCCGTGACGTTCCGCACGAACAACACGTCCAGTCCACTGTGGATCAGCCAGCGGCGCAGGACGTCGTAGTTCAGGGCGCCGCGGACGTGCCCGATGTGCGGAATGCCCTGCACGGTGGCCCCACACACGTACATGGACGCCGTTCCGCTACGGGCGGGGTGGAACTCCCGCACGCTCCTGCTCGCGGTGTCGTACAGATGAAGGGCCACCCTGAAATGGTACGGGTCACCTTGACGCCGCTCAGAGCACCCCGTGCGTGCGCAGGGCCGTGAGCAGGCCGTCCGGGCGTTCGGCGGTCGGCAGCGGGTCGACGAGGGCGAACGCGCAGCCGAGCGCCTTCGCCCCGCCGTCGGCCTCCTCGCTGTCGCCGACCATGAGCGTGTTCTCCGGCGCGACCCCGAGCTTGTCGATCAGCAGCCGGAACACCTCGGGCTGCGGCTTGATGTAGCCCTCCTCGAAGGAGAGCAGGAACTCGTCGACGAAGTCGGTGTAGCCGCGCATCGCGAACGCGGGCCGGATGTCGAAGGCGATGTTGCTCAGCACGCCGACCTTGACGCCCTTGGCGGCGGTGTCCTTCAGCGCGGCCTCGGTGTCCGGGTACGGCGTCCACTCCGCGGGGTCGATCAGGCGGTTGTAGAGCGCCTGGGCCTGGTGGGCGTGCGCGACGCCGGACTTGCGCAGCACCTCGAGGTAGATCTTGCGGTGCAGCGCCGGGTCGAGGTCCCGGTTCTCCCACGCGTGCTGGTACTCCTCGGAGAGCTCGACGACCTGCCCGGTCGGGGCGGTCATGCGGCGCATCAGCTCGGTCTGCGCCTCGACGTCGAGCGGGGCGCCGTCGGGGGTCGTGAGGTCGGACAGCCAGCTGGAGTTCTGCTCGAGCCGGAAGAGGGTGCCGGAGAAGTCGAACATCACCGCCTGAATCGTCACAGAACACAGGCTACCGGGGATGACCTCGGGATTCGTGTGACTTATTCCGCCGGCAGCAGCAGCGCGGTGGCGACCGCGGCGATGCCCTCGCCGCGGCCGGTCAGGCCGAGCCCGTCGGTGGTGGTGCCGCTGACGCTGACCGCGCCGCCCGCGGCCTTGCTCAGGACGTCCTGGGCCTCTTCACGCCGCTTGCCGATGCGTGGCGCGTTGCCGATGACCTGCACCGACGCGTTGCCGAGCCGCCAGCCTTGGGCCTCGACGAGCCGGCGCGCCTCGGCCACGAACTCGGCGCCGTGCGCGCCTGCCCAGCGGGGGTCGCTGGTGCCGAACACCGCGCCCAGGTCGCCGAGCCCGGCGGCGGACAGCATCGCGTCGCACAGCGCGTGGGCGGCCACGTCGCCGTCGGAGTGGCCGGCGCAGCCGTCGGCGCCCTCCCACAGCAGCCCGGCGATCCAGCACTCGCGGCCAGCCTCGATCGGATGGACGTCGACCCCGGTCCCGACCCTCAACCCTGCTCCTCGAGTAGTGCTTCCGCGACGGCCACGTCGAAGGCCGTGGTGAGCCGGAGCGCGGTGGGGTGCCCGGCCACGGTGCGCACGCTACCGGGCAGGTCCGACAGCGGGTCCGCGCCGCGTGCGCAGAGTTCGCGGAGCACTTCGGGGCGGTAGCCGACGGGGGTCTGCACGACACGCAGGTGGTCGCGGTCCGAGGTGGCGGCGATCACGTCGCCGGAAACGAGTTTGACGGTGTCGGTCACGGGTAGGACCGGGATGATCGCCTCTGCCCCGGCGAACACCGCCTCGGCCACCGCGCGGACGGTGGCGGGAGGCACGAACGGACGCGCGACGTCGTGCACGAGCACGACATCGGATTCCCCGGTGGCCTCGACGGCCGCCCGAACGGATTCGGCGCGCTCAGGACCACAGGCCAGTACCCGGCACCGGGAACCGGCGCCGGGTACTGCCCGTATGATCAATTCACAATCCCCGAGCACGGGTTTGGGAACCGCCACCGCCAGGCGGTCCGCGCATCCGGACTCCAGCAGGCCGTCCACGGCGTGCCGCAACAGCGGCGCACCGCGCACGAGCGCGCACGGGTCCGGCCCCTCGGGGTCGGCGATGAGGACTGCCGCGACCTTCATCGCCGGGGTCTCACTTCGCGGGACGAGCTGTGTCTCATGAGGCACACGCAGTAGATGAGCACGTCTGCCCGGCTCATCTCGCGAGGTCAGCCTGTGCTCTAGACGGCCGCTGTCTCCAGGACCTCGTCGAGCAGCGTCTCCGCCTTGCCCTCGTCGGTGCCCTCCGCCAGGGCGAGCTCACTGACCAGTATCTGCCGCGCCTTGGCCAGCATGCGCTTCTCGCCGGCGGACAGGCCGCGGTCCTTCTCGCGCCGCCAGAGGTCGCGCACCACTTCGGCCACCTTGTTCACATCGCCCGAGGCGAGCTTCTCGAGGTTGGCCTTGTACCGACGAGACCAGTTCGTGGGCTCCTCGGTGTGCGGCGCTCGCAGCACGTCGAAAACCCGGTTCAGGCCATCCTGGCCCACGACGTCCCGCACGCCGACGATCTCGGCGTTGTCAGCGGGCACGCGAACCGTGAGGTCCCCTTGCGCGACTTTGAGGACGAGGTACTGCTTCTCCTCGCCCTTGATCACGCGGGTCTCGATCGCTTCGATGAGTGCGGCACCGTGGTGCGGGTAGACGACGGTCTCTCCGACCTTGAAAACCATGTGTCCTCTGCCCCTTTCGCTGCCTCCATCCTAGCACGCGGCGAGGGGGCCCACCTAGCGGGCCGAGATCGTCGTCGCAGGTCAGGGGCCATCCGGGGGGTTGACAAACCGATAAAGTGCATGCTCATGCAGGTGGTGGGGAACCCTGTCGACATTGATTGTCTGATCCATTGTGGACGGTTTCCGGCCCCCGCGGCGCACCCTCGGTGGCGGGCTTTCCGGCCATAGCTAGGCCCCTCCCGCCGGCCCACCACCACCCTCAACGGAGCCGCTTCGCGGCGCAGATAGGATCGGGCTGCCACTGGCTTTAGGAGGGACTGAGACCGTGAGGCTGCAGAAACGTCGTGTGGTCGGCGCGAGCGTGGTCGCCGTGGGTGCCGCCCTGGCTCTGGCCGGGTGCGGGGCCGGGCAGATCACCCAGACCAACACCATGCTGCCCGCGGTCAACGGCGCCATGGCCCAGGCGGGCAAGCTCGTCCTGCGGGACGCCGGCCTGGTGAACCGCAACGACTGCCAGCAGGCCTACGCGTCCGGGTCGAGTGCCCCGCTGACGCTGGTGATCGCCAACGACGGCACCGCCGACGACGAGCTGGTCTCCGTGAGCAGCGCGAACGCGGCGAGCGCCACCGTCGAGGGCCAGAAGGCCATCGTCGCGGGCAGCAAGCTCCTGATCGGCCCGGCCAACGAGGGCGAGTCCGTGCAGCAGCCGGAGTCCAGCTCCGCGGCGCCGAGCTCGACCCAGACCTCGCCCACTTCGTCGGCCTCGCCCACCTCGTCGGCGTCCGCGTCGCCGACCGCGGGCCCCACCGGGCAGCCGACCCGGATCGGTCACGCCGAGGTCGTCCTGCAGGGCATCAAGCAGGTCGTGTGGCCCGGCCAGACCATCCCGGTCACCTTCACCTTCCGCGACGCCGGCCCGGTCACCGTGCAGCTGCCGATCCAGGCGCCCACGGTCGAGCTGAGCTGCCAGCCGTCCGGCGAGGCGGAAGCCGGCGGTCACTAGAACTGTCGGTGGTGCCAGCTAGCGTGACCGACCATGGTCAAGAAGGGCACCAGCTACCGCTGCGGTGAGTGCGGGTACGAGACCGCCAAGTGGGTCGGCCGCTGCCCGGAGTGCCAGGCGTGGGGAACCATCGAGGAGCGCGGTGACGCGCGCCCGGCGATAGCCCGCGTGGCGGCCGGCGCGCCCAGCGCCCCGGCGCGGCCGATCGGCCAGGTCGACATCGAGGCCGCTCGCGCCCGCACCACGGGCGTCGGCGAGCTGGACCGCGTGCTCGGCGGCGGGCTGGTGCCCGGCGCGGTCGTGCTGCTGGCCGGCGAGCCGGGCGTGGGCAAGTCCACCCTCCTGCTCGAGGTGGCCTACCAGTGGGCCCGCGGCGGGTCCGGGCCCGCGCTGTACGTCACCGGCGAGGAGTCCGCGGGGCAGGTGCGGCTGCGCGCCGAGCGGACGAAGAACGTGCACGAGGGCGTGTTCCTGGCGGCGGAAAGCGATCTTTCGGCGATCCTCGGGCACGTCGACGCGGTCAAGCCGGGTGTGCTGATCGTCGACTCGGTGCAGACGATGGCCTCGCCGCAGGTGGAGGGCGCGCCGGGCGGTGTGACGCAGGTCCGGGCGGTCACGGCCGGCCTGGTGGCGCTGGCGAAGGAGCGCGGGCTGCCGGTCGTGCTCGTGGGGCACGTCACGAAGGACGGCTCGGTCGCCGGGCCGCGTGTGCTGGAGCACCTGGTCGACGTGGTGCTGCACTTCGAGGGCGACCGGCACTCCACGCTGCGGATGGTGCGCGGGGTGAAGAACCGGTTCGGGCCCGCGGACGAGATCGGGTGCTTCGAGCTGCGTGAGGACGGCATCGTCGGGGTGCCGGACCCGTCCGGGCTGTTCCTGAACCGGCGGGAGGACGCGGTGCCGGGCACCGCGGTGACGGTCACGGTCGAGGGCAAGCGGCCGCTGCTGTGCGAGGTGCAGGCGCTCGTGTCGAGCGCGGGCGCGCCGCAGCCCAGGCGGGCCGTGAGCGGCCTGGACTCCGCGCGGGTGGCGATGATCCTCGCCGTGCTGGAGAAGCGCGGCGGGATCAAGCTGGGCGACCGGGACGTCTACTCGGCGACGGTCGGCGGGATGAAGGTCACCGAGCCGGCGGTGGACCTGTCGGTGTTGCTGGCGCTGTGGTCGTCGGTGCGGGACGTCGCGTTGTCGCCGCGGCTGGTGGTCGTCGGCGAGGTCGGGCTCGCCGGGGAGGTCCGCCGGGTGACCGGCGCCGGGCGGCGGCTGGCGGAAGCCGCCCGGATGGGGTTCACGCACGCGCTGGTGCCGCCCGACCCGGGCAAGCTGCCGGACGGGATACGGGTGCTGGAGGTCGACTCGGTGGCGGCGGCCCTGCACGCGGCCAACTACGCCTGACGGAGCCTGCCCGGCGTCGGCGCGCGCCGCGATGGTGTTCCCATGAGCGCAACGACCTGGACCGGGATGGGCCCCTTCGAAGACCGGCGCCCTCGCCGTCACCGACACCCGCGGCCGGTCGCGGCGGTCGGCGGACTACTCCGTCGAGGCGTGCGTCCGCGACGTCGACGCCGTCCTCGACGCGACCGGTGTGGAGCGGCCGACCCTCGTCGGCTGGTCCGACGGCGCACTGGGCGGCCCGCAACCCGGAGCGCGTCGCCGGTGTGGTCGTGGTGGACGGCGCGTTGCCCTACGGCCTGACCGGCGAAGAGGGCCAGCAGCGGATCCAGCAGCTGTTCCACCGCATGCGGTTCCTGCTGCCCCTGGCACGCCCGTTCGGGATGGCCGCGCGGATGTCCGCCGAGCAGCACGCCGAGGTCGACATCGAGTTGAACGAGATCGCCGCGGCTCTCGCGCCGGTGCTGGAGAGCGTGTCCTGCCCGATTCGGCTACGTCCTGGCCACCGGGTCGAATCTCGGCGGCGGCGTGGAGGAGATGGAGGCGTCGCGGGCCTCGCTCGAACCGGTGCTCGCCCGCAACCCGAACCTGCGGATCAGCGCGAAGGTCGCCAGCAACCACTCGAAGATTCTGCAGAAGGACTTCCGGGCCGTCGCCGAGGCCGTGCGCGAGGTCGCGGCGGCCGACCGGGTGGCCCGTTGAGATGCGAACGGCCCCTCCGGACGTGCCGGAGGGGCCGTTCGCGCAGTCGGATCAGGCGCCGGACAGCAGCTTGGCGCAGCGGATCAGCCCGAGGTGCGAGTACGCCTGCGGGTGGTTGCCCAGCGAGCGCTCCGCCACCGGGTCGTACTGCTCGGGCAGCAGACCCGTCGGGCCCGCCGCGTCGACCAGCTGCTCGAACAGCTCCTCCGCCTCGGTGCGGCGGCCGGTCAGCAGGTACGCCTCGATCAGCCACGCGGCGCACAGGTGGAACCCGCCCTCGCCGCCGGGCAGGCCGTCGTCGCGGCGGTAGCGGTACACCGTGGAACCGCTGCGCAGCTCGGCCTCGATCGCGGTCACCGTGTGCTGGAACCGCTCGTCCGACGGGTCGATCAGCCCGGCCAGCCCGACGAACAGCGAAGCCGCGTCCAGGTCGGTGCCGTCGTAGGCCGTGGTGAACGCCTGGACCTCGTCGTTCCAGCCGTGGGTCAGCACGTCGGTGGCGATCTCCTCGCGCAGGTCGTGCCACCCGGCCGGGATCTCGCGCCCATACACCTCGCCGAGCTTGATGGCGCGGTCGACGGTCACCCAGCACATGACACGCGAGTACACCCGGTGGCGCGGCACGTGCCGCTCCTCCCAGATGCCGTGGTCGGGCTCCGACCAGCGCCGCGTGACGGCCTCGGCCATCGCGCGCACCAGCTGCCAGTCCTCGTCCCGCAGCTCGCCGCGCACCTGCGCCAGCTCGGCCACCAGCTCGACGACCGGGCCGAACACGTCCAGCTGCACCTGGTGGTTCGCCAGGTTGCCGACGCGCACCGGCCGCGAACCCGCGTAGCCGGGCAGCGAGTCGATCACGGCCTCGGCGCCCAGCTGGGTGCCGTTGATCGTGTACAGCGGGTGCAGCCGCTCCGGGCCGGCCAGCGTCGACAGCACGCCGTGCAGCCACCGCAGGTAGCCCTCGGCCTCGGCCAGCGAGCCCAGCCCGACCAGCTCCCGGACGGTGAACGCCGCGTCGCGGATCCAGCAGTAGCGGTAGTCCCAGTTCCGCACGCCGCCGATCTCCTCCGGCAGCGACGTCGTGGCCGCCGCGAGCACCGCGCCGGTGTCGGCGTTGCACAGCCCGCGCAGCGTCAGCGCCGAGCGCGCGACCAGCTCCGGCTCCACGTTCGGCAGCTTCAGCGTGGTCGCCCAGTCGCTCCAGTAGGCGCCCGCCCGCGCCCGCCGCTCCGGTTCGGACAGTTCGTGCGCGGTCAGGTCGGTGGTGCCGCACCGCAGTTCGAGCACGACCGGCTCGTCCTGGGTGGGCTGGACCAGCGCGGTCGCGGTGTCGTGCAGGCCGTCGGAGGTGATCTCCCACGCCACGCCCGGCGAGCGCAGCACGATCGGCTCCGACGTGCCCAGCACGCGCAGGCCCTCGGGGTCGGGCACCAGCCGGACCGGGACACCGCCGAACTCCGGCCGCGGCGCGAACACCACGGACGCGGCGGCGGTCCCGGAGACCACGCGCACCAGGTCGGTGCGGTGCGGCGGGCCCTCCGGCTCCAGGTAGTCCGTCACCAGCAGCCGTGACCAGCGGGTCTCCACCGTCATCGTGTTCGGCAGGTACCGCTGGCCCAGCGGCAGGCCGTTGTGGTGCGGCTTGATCGAGAAGTGGCCCGCGCTGGTGCCGCCGAGCAGGTCGGCGAACACCGCGGGCGCGTCCGGGCCGGGGTGGCACATCCAGGTCAGCCGGGCGTCCGGCGTGACCAGGGCGACCGCGCGCTCGTTGGACAGCATCGACAGCCGCTCGATCGGCGGCGCCTGCTCGCCGTAGAGCCAGTTGCGGCGCTCCTCCAGCATGAACGCCAGAACCGTGGCGACGTCCTCGGTGCCGGGCACGCGGTAGGCGGCCAGGGTCTCCCCGTCGCCGACCTTGACGCCGACGTCGGGGCCGGACAGCCGCGCGAACGCCTTCTCGTCGGTGACGTCGTCACCGAGGAAGATCGCCGCGGTGGCGCCGACCTGGTGGCGCAGGGTGTCCAGCGCGCGGCCCTTGTCGGTCTGCACGACGGCGAGCTCGACGACCTCCTTGCCGTCGGTGGTCGTCACGCCCTCCCAGGTGCACGGTCCACTGTGGACCTCGTCGAGCACGCGGCGGGCGGCCTCGCGGTCGGCGCGGCGGACGTGCACGGCGATGCTGGCCGGCTTGACCTCCAGGCTCACGCCCGGCACGTCACCGGCGATGCGCTCCAGCTCCTGCTCGACCCTGCGGTGCAGGTCGCGGGCCTGGGCGTCGAGCTCGTGCACGAAGCCGATGTCGAATTCGGAACCGTGGCTGCCGACCAGGTGCACCTCGTGCGGCAGTCGCGACAGGATGGCGAGGTCGCGCAGCGCGCGGCCGGAGATGACCGCGGTGGTCGTCTCGTGCAGCCCGGCCAGCGAGCGCAGCGCGCCCACCGACTCGGGCAGCGGGCGCGCCTCGTCCGGGTTGGTCACGATCGGAGCCAAGGTCCCGTCGTAGTCGCAAGCGACCAGCAATCGCGGCGTGCGAGCGATCTGCACGATCGCACGGCGCAGCTCAGCGGGCAGGGACTCGGCGGTCACCACTCCTCCTTAAGGAGCTCAAAAGCTTGTTGCTGCAGGTGGGCCACTCAGGCGGCCGGTTCGGACCCGAGTGCCTCGAGGAACGACCGTGCCCACCTGTCGACGTCGTGGGTGAGGACCTGACGCCGCAACGCGCGCATCCGGCGTCTGCCCTCGGCAGGGTCGAGCGTAATGGCCGCCTCCAACGCGTTCTTAACCCCGTCGAGATCATGCGGGTTGACGAGAAAAGCGCTGGTCAGCTCGGCGGCGGCGCCGGCGAACTCGGACAGCACCAGCGAGCCGCCGAGATCGTGACGGCACGCGACGTACTCCTTGCAGACGAGATTCATCCCATCGCGTAGTGGGGTGACGACCATGACGTCGGCCGCACTGTAGAACGCGGCCAGCTCCTTGCGGTCGACCGACTGGTGCAGGTAGTGCACCACCGGGTGACCGACGCGGGCGAACTCGCCGTTGATGCGGCCCACCATCTGCTCGATCTCGGTGCGCATCCGCTGGTAGTGCTCGACGCGTTCCCGGCTCGGGGTGGCCAGCTGGACGAAGGTGACGTCCTCGGGCTGGACCCGGCCCTCCTGGAGCAGCTCGTGCAGCGCCTGCAGCCGCAGGTCGATGCCCTTGGTGTAGTCCAGGCGGTCGACCCCGAGCAGGACGGTCTTCGGGTTGCCCAGGTCGCGGCGGATCTGCGCGGCCCGCTCCGCGACCTCCTTCGTGCGGGCGAGGGTGTCCAGGCCGGCCGCGTCGATCGAGATCGGGAACGCGCCGACCCGGACCGTGCGGTTGCCGACCTGCATCATGCCCGGCCGGGACCGCACGCCGACCGCGCCGCGGCTGGGCTCCAGCCCGAGCAGCGTGCGGGCCAGCCACAGGAAGTTCTGCGCGCCGCCGGGCCGGTGGAACCCGACCAGGTCGGCGCCGATCAGGCCGCGCACGATCTCCGCGCGCCACGGCAGCTGCATGAACAGCTCGACCGGCGGGAACGGGATGTGCAGGAAGAAGCCGATGCGCAGGTCGGGGCGCAGCTCGCGGAGCATGCTCGGCACCAGCTGCAGCTGGTAGTCCTGCACCCACACGGTGGCGCCCTCGGCCGAGACCTGCGCGCTGGCCTCGGCGAAGCGGCGGTTGACCTGGACGTAGCTCTCCCACCAGCCGCGGTCGAACACCGGCGGCGCGACCACGTCGTGGTAGAGCGGCCACAGCGTGGCGTTGGAGAAGCCCTCGTAGTAGTCGCGGACCTCTTCGGTGGACAGGGAGACGGGGTAGAGGACCATGCCCTCGTCGCTGAACGGGTCGACGTCGACGCCCGGCACGCCCGGCCAGCCCACCCAGGCGCCCTTGCGCGAACGCAGGAACGGCTCCAGCGCCGACACCAAGCCGCCCGGACTCGCGGTCCAGCGCTGGTTGCCGTCGGCCGTCCGTTCGAGGTCGACGGGCAGCCGGTTGGCGACCACGACGAAGTCCGCCGAAGCCGTGCCGATCCCTGGTTCGCTCACGTGGCCATGCTCCCTTGTCGTCCGCTCGAACACTATCTCGCGACGGCGAACCAAGATCCACCGCGCGGTGGCCCACCAGCGGCTACTCCAGTCGCCGATCGGTCGTCCGCAGCGGACCCGCCATCCGGGGGCCGGCGAGCTTCCGTTCGAGCCGGCCGAGACCGGTCCGGACCGGCTGCGCGAGGTACTCCCCGAGTACCACGCCGGCGGCCAGCGCAAGCCCGATCGCCGCGGCTTTGATCAGCGTGGAGAGGTTGCCGTTGCTCTGCGTGGCCAGCTCATATAGGCCACGGTACGTCGACAGACCGGGCAGCAGGGGCGTGATTCCCGACACCGCCACGACCAGCGGCGTCACCTTCAGGCGGCGGGCCAGAACGCCGCCGGAGAAGCCGATCACGACGGCCGCGACGGCGGAGGAGGTGATGACGTCGAACCGGCCGACGATCACCAGCGCGCCGTAGACACCGGCGCCGATCGCGCCCGCGGCGGCGGCCACGAGCATCGACCGCAACGTCGAGTAGGAGGCGACGGCGAAGCAGGCGGCCGCGGCCGCGCCCGCCGGCACGATCACCAGCAGGCTGTCGGCGGTCTGCGCGGGCAGCACGGGTTCGGCCGGGGTGAAGCCGAGCGCCTTGGCGATGTTCAGCGCGAGGGCGACGCCGGTGATCAGGCCCGCGGACATGAGGATCGTTTCCATCGTGCGGCCCGCGGCGGTGACGTTGTAGCCGGTGATGGCGTCCTGCACCGCGGACACGGTGGACAGACCGGAGAGGAGCACGGTGATCGCCGCGGCGGCGACCAGCGTGGAGAACCGGGTCGGGACGAGGCCGGTGTTGACGGCGAAGGTGGCCAGCCCCGTCGCGACCAGCCCGCCGACGGCCTGCTGGAAGAAGAACGGCAGCGCGACGCGGTTGAGGAGGCGCCCGAGCCGGTCGATGAGGGCGGAGATGATCAGCGCGCCGACCGCGACGTCCAGGGTGCCGCTGAGCAGCAGGGTGATGAAGAAGGCCATGCCGCCCCAGGCCAGCGTGGCGAACCAGCGCGGGTAGGGGTGCGGCGCGGTGGTGATCTTGTGCAGCTCGGTGTAGGCCTCTTCCGCGCTGAGGTTGCCGCGCAGGATCTGCTGGACCAGCATCTCCGTCTGCGAGAGGCGGGTGTAGTCGAGGCTGCGCGAGCGGACGACGCGCAGGGCCGTGATCGGGTTCGCGTCGGTGCCCCGGTGGCAGGTGACGGTGATGGACGTGAAGATGACGTCCACCTCGCAGTGCGGGAGACCGAAGGCCGCGGTGAGGGACAGGATGGTGGCGGTCACGTCGGAGGCGCCGGCGCCGCTGGCCATCTGCACCTCGCCGACCCGGAGGACCAGGTCGAGGACGAAGTTGACCGTCGCCTCGTCCGGCAGGGCGGGACCGAGTTCGGTGGTCGCGTCAGGCGCCGGCTGCTCGCCGGTCGGCGCTTCCAGGATGTGCCAGGCCCGGCGACGCGGCTCGGTCGCCCGCCGCCGCCGGTTCGCCTTCTCGACGCCCGGGTCCTCCGGCGCTTCGAGGATGTGCCAGCCGCGCCTGCGGGTCACCGGGCCCCGGACGCGCTGGGTGCTGTTCATACGGCCGTCACCTCCTTGATTGGCCTCCCGGGTGCCCATCGCCTGGATCACGCCGGTCGTTGCAAAGGGGCAACCGTGGCGTGCGCCACTTCGCCGATCATCCACGAATCCGGGGGGCCCGGCAGCGGTTGCTAGGATGACCCCGATCAGGCCGACTTAGCTCAGCTGGTAGAGCAGCTGTCTTGTAAACAGCAGGTCAGGGGTTCGAGCCCCCTAGTCGGCTCTTCGCGCGGGCCGGGGTGTTCCCTGTGGTGGGAAACACCCTGGTCAGGGCTCGTTTCAGTTTCCGTCTCAGTTGGTCGTTCAGGCCGGTACCGAAGCGGCTGTCGGTTCGTCGCCGTCACCGTCGTCGGGGCCTGTCCAGAGCAGTCCGCCGAGCTGCGTCGCGATGCTCTGCCGTAGCTCGTCGGGCACGTGCTGGTACCGCTGGGCCATGTCGATCTTGGACCAGCCCATCACGTCCATAACCGCCCGCTGCGCGACGCCGAGCACGAGCAGGAACGTCGCGGCGGTGTGCCGGGCGTCATGGAGCCGCGCCTCGCGCACCCCGGCCGCCTTCAGGACGTCCTTCCACTCGCCGTAGTCGGCTCGCGGGTCGGTCGGCCGGCCAGTTGGCTGGGCGAACATCCACCCGTCGTCCTGCCAGACGTCGGCCGCTCGCTGCCGCTCTGCGTCCTGGACCTTCCGGTGTTCGAGCAGCGCGAGCACCAGCGGCGGCGGCACGCTCAGCACGCGTCGACCGGCCCGGGACTTGGGTTCCACGACGACGAGGCCGCCACTGTGTCGTGCCGGGCAGTCAGCGCCCCGCTTACGACCACACTTCTTGTCCGGGTCGCAGCCGTGCTGCCACGTCTGCCGTTGCAACGCTCGCCGGACGGTGAGCATTCCCGTGACCTGGGCAAACGGGCAGTCTTCCGGACGCTTCTTCCCGCACGGCTCCGCCACCCCACACCCGTGGTGCCACTGGCCTTGAGGTCGGTCCACTTGAGGCCGATCGCCTCGCCCTGCCGCAGTCCCAGCGCGAGGGCGATGGCCCAGCGCACGCCGTTTCGCCGGTCATGGGCAACGTGGAGGATTGCCCGCGCGTCGTCCACGGTCAGAGGCTCGATCTCGGTCTCTTCGATCTTCGGTGACCGCACGGCGCGGATCGGATTGCGCGTGATCCGGTTCCGTCGCTCGGCTTCGTTGAGGGACGCGCGCAGAGCGATGTGGACCTGTTACAGGGTTGCCGACTTGGCGCCTTCATTCCGCAGGCGCGCATAGAACCGTTCGATGTGTTCGGATTCGAGCCGCGTCAGCTTGTGCGTGCCGATCCCCGGGACGATGTACTTGTCGACCGCAGTCCAGTAGTAGCTGCGGGTCTTGTAGCGGACGTTCGGCACGGCGATCGTTTCGTACCAGTGCATCACCCACTTCTCGACCGTCCATTCCTGGCCGGGCCTCCGGACCGTGCCCGCGTCGCGCTCTCGTTCGAGTTTCCGGACCTTTTTGATGACCTCGGTTTCCGTCTTGGCTTGAAGGGCTCACCCCAGCACGAAGTACCTCAGCCACAGGTACGGCGCCGCCAGCGTGACGGTCATCAGCGTGACCACCGCGCCTTTCCGGGTGAATTCCCAGAACGAGATCGGTGTGCCGGCGCGCGCGGCGATTCCCAGCATCACCACGTTCGCGCTGGCGCCGATCGCCGTGAGGTTTCCGCCGAAGTCGGCTCCCAGGGCCAGCGCCCACCACAGCGCCTGGGCCTGCCCGGGGTCCGGCAGGTCCGCCACGAGGCCTGCCACGAGCGGGCTCATCGTCGCCACGTAGGGGATGTTGTCGATGAAACCGGAGAGCACCGCGGAGACCACCAGGATCAGCATCACGGCCAGCAGCGCGTTCCCGCCGGTCGCGTCCGCCGCGAGTCGCGCCAGGCGGCCGATCACTCCGGTGTGCACGAGCGCGCCGATCATGATGAACAGGCCCGCGAAGAACAGCAGCGTCTCCCATTCGACCGCGGCCAGGTAGTCCTGCGGCCGGGTGCCCGAGACGAGCACGAGGACCCCGGCGCCGAGCAGCGCCACGACCGACGGGTCCAGGTGGAACACCGAATGCCCGATGAACCCGGTGAACACCAGCGCCAGCACGACGCCGCACTTCACCAGCAACCGCTTGTCGCGGATGGCTTCGCGCTCGTCGAGGGTCATCACCTCGGCGATGCGCGCCGGGTCCGCGTCGAACGCGCCGCGGAACAGCCAGCGCAGCACCAGCGCGAACACGGCGACCTCGACGACCACGATCGGCGCCAGGTGCACGAGGAAGTCGTTGAACGTCAGGCCGGCGCGGCTGCCGATGATGATGTTCGGCGGATCGCCGATCAGCGTCGCGGTGCCGCCGATGTTCGACGCGAACACCTCGGCGATCAGGAACGGCACCGGGCTGATCCCGAGCCGGTCGCACACCAGCAGCGTCACCGGTGCGATCAGCAGGACCGTGGTGACGTTGTCCAGGAACGCCGACGCCGTCGCCGTCAGCAGGACCAGCAGGACCATCACCCGCAGCGGCGAGCCCTTCGCGCGCTTGGCCGCCCAGATCGCGGTGAACTCGAAGACACCGGTGCGGCGCAGGATCCCGACGATGATCATCATGCCGAGCAGCAGGAACACGACGTCCCAGTCGATGCCGGTGTCGTGCGAGTAGAACGCCTCGTCCGAACCGACCACGCCCGCCGCGAGCACGATCCCGGCGCCACCCAGCGCCGCGGCCGCCTTCGGGACGCGGTCGGTCGCGATCAGCAGGTAGGCGACCGCGAACACGACGATCGCGAGCACGGTCACCGCACACCGCCTACCGCAGCGCCAGCTCCAGCAGCCGCGACGCGGTGATCACCCCGGTGAGCCCGTCGCCGTCCACCACCGCCACCAGGGGGCAGCGCAACCGCGCCATCGCCGCGGCGACCTCCACGATCGTGTCGTCGGCTTTGACCACGGGCAGCTCCGGCCGGTCCTCGGGCAGCAGGGCCCGGACGGTCTTGCCGTGCAGCTTCTCCGCCACGCGGTCGGCCATCGACTCCGACAGCACCCCCGCGAGCGACGGGTCGTCCTGGACGTAGTGCGGCACCAGCAACCGCACCACCTGCGACGCGGGCAGGACCGCCACCGGACGGCCGCGCGGATCGGTGACGACCAGGCCGGGCAGCCGGTTCGCGGCCAGCAGGCGGGCCGCCTCGAGAGCGTCCGAATCCGACGCGACGACCGGGAAGTCCTCGGCCATCTCCGACGCGTGCATGCCCGCAGCGTACGACGATCTCGCCGCGGTCACCGGTTCTTGCCGGGATCCTGACGAGCACCACCGCGCCACTCCTGCCGTCGACCGTTCGCCCGGCCCTGCTCAGGATGGGTGTGCCGACCAGACTTCCCGGCGCGCCGACCGTAAAGATGCCGCACGGAGGCGACCGCGGCAAGCCGGGCGGCGTCGACGGTGCACGGAATGACGCGGGTATCGGAATACCTATTGCCAATCGCTCATTCGGCGGAATCGCGGCCGCCCTCCTGGACATAAAGTCCGGCGGGGAGGTTTTCCGTGGGCAGAAGAATCGGCGGTAAGGGCGGTGGTTCCGACCCCGGTCCCGGTAAGAAGACCGGCCGGGTCGTGGCTGCGGCCGCACTGGCCGGCGTGGTCGGCGTGACCAGCGGGACGGTCAGCCTGGGTGGCAGTGCCGCGATCGAGGGCGCGGTCGCGGACTCGGGCGCGAACGCGGTGGCTGGACGTGGCCTGAACAGCCGGAAGGCCGACAGCAAGCGTTCCGCAGGCCGAGGACGTCCGGATGAGGCGTGGCAGCGTCTGGGACTGCGCGGCATGCGGAAAACCGCGAAGCGGGATGCCTCGTGCCTGATTCATTCGCACGGCGAAATCCGCGAATTCTTCCTGCGCACGCCGTGCACTTCGCTGGACCGTCAATTGCTCGCGATCGGTGACGGCAACGGGAACACCGCGCTGGTGTCCGTCGTCTGGGTGAGTTTCCGCTCTCGTGGCCAAGCGCGCGACTTCGAGCGCCTGGAGAAGATCCACGGCAACGGTGACATCACGCCGCTGGCGGCCTCGCTGATCCAGATGGCCGACGTGCGGTTCACGGCGCACCACTTCGACTCCCGGTTGGCGGGCAACACCGTCGTCATCGCCGAGAGTGAACGGGCGACCGGGCAGGTCAGCGAAGCCGTGCTGGACGCGCTGGCCGAGGTGGCCGTCCACCTGCCGCGCGCCTGAGCGGGGTAACGCCGCCCGGCGTCGGGCCGATTTCTGGTCACCGGGCTTAGCGGAGGTGCCATGCGGACGCGGACCGCGACTTGGAAGGTGTCCTGGCGGTGGGCGTGGGTGCTCGTGCTCGTCGTGGGGCTCGGGTTGTTCGAGCTCGTCCGGCGGGTTCTGCTGGACACCGAGAACCCCAACTTGGTGCCCTCCCTGATCCTGCTCGGCGCCGTCGTCGGGCCGGCCACCTTCGTCACCTTCGTGTGGGGGCGGCGGCTCTCCTTCGGGGTCGATCCGGTGCTCGTCGGGCTCGTCGCCATCGTGGGCGGTGTGGTCGGCGTCGTCACGGCCGGGGCGCTCGAGTACGACGTTCTCAAGGACCTCGGTCCCTTCCAGATGGCCGGGGTCGGCGTCATCGAGGAGACCGCGAAGCTCATCGCGCCCGCCGTCGTCCTCGTGGTCGTCCGCGACCGCCGCGCGGCGACCGGGCTCCTGCTCGGCGTCGCGTCCGGGGCGGGCTTCGCGGCGCTCGAAACGATGGGCTACGCCCTCGTCGCGTTCCTCAAGTCCCAGGGCGAGATCAGCGCCGTCGACCAGACGCTGCTGATCCGCGGCGTGCTCAGCCCGGCCACGCACATGGCCTGGACGGGGCTGACCGCCGCCGCGTTGTGGGCGGCGGTCCGGCACCGCGGGCGGTCCCGCTGGATGGGCCGCTTCGCCGTGACGTTCGTGGTCGCCGTGGCGCTGCACGCCGCGTGGGACGGGATCGGCACGACGCTCAGCTACGTCGTGCTCGCCGCCCTCAGCCTCGGGCTGCTCGCGCTGGCGGTGCACCGCATCGGCCACCACCGCTCGCCCTACGGCCGCCGTGTCCGCGCCGCGCGATAAAGAGCCCTAAGCCTCTGGCCGGGTCGCGCGCGCCGGGTGTCCACTGCGGATCGCGGCCGCGGCAGTACTCAGCGGGCGCCGCCCGCCCCGGCGCGGCCGGAAGGAGGCACCTCATGACTTCCGACGAGCGGCGCGAACGGTTGCGCCGGGTGCTGGACCTGATGTGGAACCAGGGCGAGCTCGACGCCTGTGAAGAGCTGTGCGCGCCGCACTGCACGTTCCACGACCCGACCTTCGAAGTGGACGGCGTCGCCGGGTTCCAGCGCCAGGTCAGCGACCTGCGCACCGCCAACCCGGACCTGCACATGGACATCCACGACGTGCTCGTCGACGGCGACCTGTGCGCGGTCCGGTTCACCATGGGCGGCACGTCGCGGGCGGAGTTCCGCGGCCTGCCCGCGACCGGCAAGACCCTACGTGATGACCGGCATGATGTGTGCCAAGTGGGCCGACGACCGGATCGTGGAGATGTGGGTCAACTACGACATGCTCGGCGCGTTGCAGCAGCTGGGCATCATTTCGGAGATGGCGCCCCGCGAGACGGCCGGCTGAAAACCGGCGCGCCTCAGCCCAGTTCGGCGAGGCGCAGGCGCAGGTGGGCGGCCTGCGGTTCGCTCATCCCGAGTGCCAGCGCCTGCCGGTACGCGGTCCGCGCCTCGGCTGCCGCGCCCAGCCGGTGCAGCAGTTCGGCGCGGGCCGCGTGCCACCACGGGTACGAAGTCAGCCCGGGGATCGCGTCCACCAACGCCAGGCCGGCCGCCGGGCCGTCCCGCTCGGCCACCGCCACCGCGCGGTTCAGGCGGACCACCGGCGTGTCCGAGATGCGCAGCAACACGTCGTACCAGGAGATCACGGCGTCCCAGTCCGTCTCGGCGTAGGACGGCGCCAGCGCGTGGCAGGCGGCGATCGCGGCCTGGACGACGTACCGGTCCGGTTCCACCGCGCGCCGCAGGCCGCGGCCCACCAGCGACACGCCCTCCTTGATCGCGGAGCGGTCCCACCGCGACCGGTCCTGGTCCGGCAGGAGCACCGGCACCCCGTCGGCGTCCACCCGCGCGTCGCGTCGGGAGTTCTGCAGCAGCAGCAACGCGAGCAGGCCCAGCACCGTCGGCTCGTCGGGCATCAGCGAAGCCAGCAGCCGCGCGAGCCGGATCGCCTCCGCGGTCAGCTCGGCGCGCACCAGGTCGGCGCCCGCCGCGGCGGCGTAGCCCTCGTTGAAGATCAGGTACACCGTCGCGGCGACCGCCGTCAGCCGGTCCGGCAGCTCGGCCGCCTCCGGCACGCGGTACGGGATCCGCGCCCGCGCGATCTTCTGCTTCGCCCGCGTCAGGCGCTTCGCCATCGTCGCCTCGGGCACCAGCAGCGCCCGCGCGACCTCGGCGGTCGACAACCCGCCGAGCGTCCGCAAGGCGAGCGCCACCTGAGCCTCCAGCGACAACGCCGGGTGGCAGCAGGTGAACACGAGGCGCAACAGGTCGTCCGCGACCACCTCGGCCGGCTCCGGTTCGACGAACGGCATCGCCGCCGCCTCCTTCCCGGATCGCGCGGCCTCGCGGCGGAACAGGTCCACGGCCCGCCGCTTCGCGGTGACCAGCAGCCAGCCACGCGGGTTGTCCGGCACGCCGTCGCGCGGCCAGGTCTCCAGCGCCCGCACGACGGCGTCCTGGACCGCGTCCTCGGCGAGGCCGACGCTGCCGGTGACGCGGATCAGCGTGGCCAGCACGCGGGTCCCCTCGTCCCGCACCAGCCGCGCGACCGCGTCACCGGCCTCCACGGTCAGAACGCGATCACCGGGCGGACCTCGACGACGCCGTCCCAGGCGGCCGGGAGCTGCGCGGCGAGCTTCACCGCCTCGTCGAGGTCGGCGCACTCGAGCAGGTAGAAGCCGGTCAGGGCCTCCTTGGTCTCGACGTAGGGGCCGTCGCTGGTCAGGATTTCGCCGCCCTTCCCGCCGGACACCCGCACGGTGGTCGCGGTCGAGGTCGGGTACAGCGCCTTCCCGCCCCTGATGACGGCGGCGGCGGCTTCGCCGAACTCCCGGTATTCCTTGATCGTCTCCGCGTACTCGGGCTGCGACCAGTCGACGTCCGCGGCGTACAGCAGGGCGGCATAGGTGGGCATTGGCTGCTCCTCCCGTGTGGGCACCGGCGCCGGTCGCCGGTGTTCACGATAAGGACGAACAGCCTCCCACCGCGCTGGACACCGCGGCCGGATTTTTTTCAGCTCAGCCGCACCAGCGCCTGCACCGGCACGTGGTCGGACGGGTAGCGGCCGTCAACGCGGAACGTGTTGATCGCCGCAGCCAGGACCGACACCCGCGAGTTCGCCAGTACCCAGTCGATGCGGTTCGCACCCAGCACCGGGTCGCGGTAGTTCGGGAATGTGCCCCACTCCGGCGTGAGCTGCTTCGCCGCCGTGCGCCAGGTGTCGGACAGCCCGCCCTCGATCAGCGTCCGGTACGACACCGAGTCGGCCGGGGTGTTGAAGTCGCCGGTCAGCACCACCGGCAGCGCCGGGTCGAAGCCGGCGATCCGGTCGCGCACCAAGCCCGCGCTGCGCTGCCGCGCGTTCTCCGACTGGTGGTCGAAGTGGGTGTTGACGTGCACGAACTCCTTGCCGGTGCGGGCATCGCGGAAGCGCACCCAGGTCACCATCCGCACGACGTTGTTGCCCCACGACTTCGACCCGATCACGTACGGCGTGTCGGACAGCCAGAAGTGGTCGAAGTCGAGCGGCTCGACGCGGCGCGTGTCGTAGTAGATCGCCATGAACTCGCCGCGCCCGCCGCCCTCGCGGCCGAGGCCGATCCACTCGTAGTGCTTGGGCAGGTCCGCCGCGATCTCCTTGACCTGGTGGTACAGGCCCTCCTGGATGCCCAGCACGGTGGGCTGCTCGATCTCCAGGAACCGCGCGAGCACCGGCCGCCGGTCGGTCCACGAGTCCGGCGTGCCCGGCGCGGCCTTGGTGTCCAGGCGGATGTTGAACGTGGTCACGTGCAGCGTGTCGCCGGCGGCGCGGCCGATCACCGCGTCGTCCCCGGGCCGGGCCTGCGCCCCGCTCGCGGTCATCAACGTCACCGCACCCGCGCCGGCGAGGCCGAGTGCACCCCTTCGAGTGATGTCAGACATGTGCGCACTTTGTCCGTTCCGCGTGTGGCGGTGCCGACCGTCAGGCGACGCCCGGGCGAACAACGCGCGTCGATCTCACTCGAGTTCGTTGCCCCGGGTCTCGCGCAGGAACCAGACGCACACCGCGCAAATCACCGCTATCCCCGCGACGTACCCGGAAACCGGCAGGGACGAACCCGTCGCGGCGATGAGTTGCGTGGCCAGGATGGGGCTCACCCCACCGCCGATCACGCCGCTGGCGTTGTACGCGATCGACGCGCCGGTGTAGCGGTAGCGGGTCGCGAACAGCTCCGGCAGGAACGCGCCCATCGGCGCGAACAGCGCGGCGAACGCGATCATCCCGACCGCCATCGCGAGCGCGATCAGCACCGGGTTGCCCGTGTTGATCAGGGCGAACAGCGGGAACGCCCAGGCCACCGCGAGCACCGCGGCGCCGAGGCACACCCGGCGGCGGCCGACCCGGTCCGACCACGTCGCGAGCAGCGGGGTCGCCAGGCCCATCACGAGCGCGCTGATCATGGCGCAGACCAGCAGCATGTTCTTGTCCAGCTTGAGCACCGTGGTGCCGTAGGACAGCGAGAACGTGGTGATCGTGTAGAAGAGCGTGTGCGCCAGGATGAACGCGCACGTGCTGAGGAACAGGGTCTTCGGCTGCCGCTGCAGGACCTCGACGATCGGCACCTTCGCCTTGTCGTGCTCGGCCATCGCGCGCTCGAACACCGGCGTCTCGGCGATCTTCATCCGGATGTAGTAGCCGATGACGATCAGCAGCGAGCTGGCCAGGAACGGGATGCGCCAGCCCCAGTCGTCGAAGGACTCCTGCGACATCGTGCCGCCCAGAACCAGGAACGCGCCGCCCGCGATGATGAACCCGATCGCCGGCCCCATCTGCGGGAAGCTCGACCACAGGCCGCGCCGGTTGCGTGGCGCGTACTCGGTGGCCAGCAGCACCGCGCCGCCCCACTCGCCGCCGAGCCCGAAGCCCTGCAGGAACCGGCACAGCACGAGCAGGATCGGCGCGCCGATGCCGATCGCGCTGTAGGTGGGCAGCGCGCCGATCGCGACCGTGCCGGTGCCCATGACCAGCAGCGACGCGACGAGCATCGCCTTGCGCCCGATCCGGTCACCGAAGTGCCCGAACACCACCGCGCCGACCGGCCGCGCGACGAACCCGACCCCGAAGGTCGCGAACGCGGCCAGCGTGCCGGCCAGCGGGGAGAACGTCGGGAAGAACTGGTGCCCGAACACCAGCGCCGCGGCCGTGCCGTAGAGGTAGAAGTCGTAGAACTCGATGGCCGTGCCGATGAAACTGGCGATCGCGATCCGCGAGGCCGACACCGGGGCGGCGGACGTCTGCGCGGCGGTACTCATCGGCTGCTCCTTCGGGGCCGGTTGATCCGGTGGGAGTATCTGCGCAACCCCGGCGGGTGACGACCTACGGTGGTCGGGTTTTGCCGGCTGCGATTCCTCATCCTGTCGAAACGGGCAGGTCAGTCGCGTACCAGGGGGAGCAGTTTCAGGCCGAGGTGCAGGGTGAGCCGGTGTTCGCCGTCGGCGAGGTCGAGTCCGGTGATCTCCTCGATCCGGTGCAGCCGGTAGTACAGCGACGTGCGGTGGATGTGCAGCGCGGCGGCCGTGTCCAGGCTCGATCCGGCGTGGTCGAGGTAGGCGGCGAGGGTTTCCACGAGCCGTCCGCCCGGGTCCTTGGCGACCAGCGCGAGCAGCGGCTCGGGCAGGTGCGCCCTGGCCGGCGCGGGGACGCGCAGGAGCAGTCCGTAGGCGCCGAGGTCGTTCCAGTGCGCGATGCCGTCGAAGCGAGGCAGCGTCGCGGCGGCCCGGACGGCGACGGCGGCGCGGTCCCGGGCGATCCACGCCTGGCCGTCGGCGGACGTGCCGATGCCTGCCACGCAGCGGGCGCCCGCGCCGAGGACGTCCTCGGCCTGCCTGACGATCGCCGCGGCGTCCGCGGCGCCGAGCAGCACGCCCTGCCGTCCGCGCACGTAGAAGGACGGTTCGCGGCCGCGGGTGGCGGCCTCCAGCGCGGTCCGCAGCGCCACTTCGATCCGGGCGGTTTCGCCGGAGAGGACCTCGGCGATCAGGACCGTGGACGTGTCCGGGAAGTCGTGCGTGACCGCGCGCTCGGCCGGGTCCGCGCTGAGCAGGCGTTGCAGGGTCTCCTCGCGGGCTGCGCGTTCCGAGTCGGCGATTAGGAAGTCTCGGTAGAGCAGGGCGGCCATGGGCTCGGCGGCGGTCTTGATCGCGTCCAGGTCGGCGGCGGTGAGGGTGCCGTCCGGGTCGATCACCATCAGCAGGCCGAGGAGGGTGCCGCGCCAGCGCAGCGGCATGCTGACGCGGGCGAGCATGTCCAGGTCGGGCCGGGGCGGGATGACGCCGGGGCCGGTCCACCGGGTCACCCCCTGCGCCAGGATGTGGCCGATCGCCTCGCTGCCCGCGCTGCGCTGCAGCATCGCGCGCACCCGCACGGCGTCCTCGTCGCCGAAGTGCCTGCTCGCGCACAGCAGCCGGACCGACGGGTCGTTGATCGCCACCGACCGGCCGAGATCCTCCGCGAGCGCGTCGACCCTCCGCTGCAGTTCGCTCCCGACCATGGACCCATGATCCACCAGGCCGTTCCTCCGGTTTTCGGAACGGCCGCCGCGCGGTCTTCGACGTCCGTCGGTTCCGGGCAGGCCGGTGGCGTGCCGATACTGCGGGGCATGGGGAGACTGGCCGGCAAGGTGGCGCTCGTCTTCGGCGCGGGCTCCAGCGGTGACGGGATGAGCAACGGCAAGGCGGCCGCGCTCGCCTTCGCGCGGGAGGGGGCGCTGGTCGCGGCGATCGACATCCGGGCCGCGGAGGCGAGGCGCACTGCCGCGGAGATCACGGCGGCGGGCGGTGACGCGCTGGCGCTGACCGCGGACGTCACGGACGAAGCGCAGGTGGCCGAAGCGGTCGAGGCCGCGTCCGAGCTGGGGCCACCGTCGGTGCTGCACAACAACGTCGGCGCGACGCGGGTCGGGGACGTGGCGGACCTGTCACTGGCGGAGTGGGACGCCGCGCTCGCGGTGAACCTGCGGCCGGTGTTCCTGACCTGCAAACACGTGGTGCCGCGGATGCTCGCGGCAGGCGGCGGCGCGATCGTGAACGTCTCGTCGATCGCCGCGATCCGCGACACCGGTTACGTCTACCCGGCCTACAGCGCGGCGAAGGCGGCGGTGAACCAGCTGACGGTCGCGCTGGCGCTGCGGTACGCGGATGCGGGGATCCGGGTCAACGCGATCCTGCCGGGGCTGATCGAGACGCCGCTGGTGACACGCGGCATCGCGGCCGATCCCGGTGAGCTGGCGCGGCGGCACGCGGCCAGCCCGACGGGGCGGATGGGCAGCCCGTGGGACGTGGCCGCCGCGGCGGTGTTCCTGGCCTCGGACGAGGCGGCCTACGTCAACGGGGTCTGCCTGCCGGTGGACGGCGGGCTGACCGCGCGCTGCGCCTGACTCACTTCCGGATCCGGGCGAGGGCGCGGACGACCGCGATGCACCGGTCCTCGACGTAGTTCAGCCCGCCGGACTCGGCGATGCGCCGGGCCTCCGCCGAGACGATGCCCTGCTGCAGCCACAACGTCTTCGCCCCGATCGCGACGGCCTGCTCCGCCACCCCCGGCGCCTCGCGCGCCGGGCGGAAGACGTCGACGATGTCCACCGGCTCGGGGATGTCGGCGAGGCTCCGGTAGACCTTCTCGCCGAGGAGCTCGTCGGCGGAGGGGTGCACCGGGATCACCCGGAACCCGGCGGCCTGCATCGCGGCCGGAACCGAGTGCGCGGCCTTCGCCGGGTCACGGCTCAGGCCCACCACGGCGATGGTGTTCGCGGCTTTCAGGACTTCTTCGGCAAGGTCGGCCATATCCGTGGAAACCGCCGCCGAACAGGCGCTATTCCACGGCGAGCCCGCGGGCGGCGCGGAAGGAGGCGAGCAGGTCCATCGACACCCGCGGGTCGAACGCCATCTGCTGCCGGGCCAGCGCGAGCAGCTGTGGCTCGCCGCCGGGCACGCCGTAGAGCCGGTCGCGGGTGAGGTTGTCGGTGAACACCTCCAGGATCGTCGCGCTGAACAGCAGGTACGCGGCGGCCTGCGTGCGCAGCGCGGCGAGCCCGTCGCCCGAGTCGATCTTCGTCGCCAGCGCGCGCAGCTCCCCGGGCCCGCGCACGGTCGGGATCGACACCAGGTCCGCGATGAGCCCGGACCGCTCCGGCGAGGGTTCGATGCCGCGCGCGGCCCCGGTGAAGGCGTGCGCCTTGCGGTCCAGCTCGCGCCGGACCAGCACCTCGACGACCGCGCTCAGCTGCTGCCCGGCAGGCACGTCGAGCAGTTCGACGACCGTGCGCCGCAGGTCACGGGGCAGGCCGCCGGACAGGCAGTGGCACAGGCAGACGAACTGCTCCGGCAGCCCGAGCACGCGGCGGCTGATCCAGTTCCGCGTGTCGTCCGGGGTGAAGTTGTCCAGCCGCACCATCTCGGAGAAGGCGCTGTCGAACGCGTCGCGCGCCGGGATGCCGCGGCGCTCGAAGGAGACGATCGCGTCGTCGGACACCGACACCAGGAACAGGCACCCGGGCACGTCGAAGACGCCCTTGATGTCGTTGATCAGCTCCTGCGCCTTCTCCGGCTCGGCGATCTTGTCCAGCTCGTCGATCGCGATGACCACCCGCTCGGTCACGCCGGTGGCCCGCAGCACCTCCGCCGCGTGCTCGGCGAAGGCGCGGAACTCGTCGACGACCTCGGGGTAGCTGAGCTGCTGTTCGGCGCTCTGCGTGGAGCGGGTCCACCCGGCCTCGCTCTTCAGCGGCAGGGTGAGCTTGCCGGACCAGCCGGTGGTGTAGGTCTGCAGGAACCGGATGCGCCGCAATTGCTGCCCGGCGACCGCGCGCAGCTCACGCAGGCGCGGGTCGGCCGGCCGCACCGGACGCAGCCCGCGCGCCGCCCGCCAGGCGAACGCGCTCAGGTCGGCGACGACGGCCAGCGCGACGAACCCGGCGAGCACCAGGACCGCGATCCGCCAGCCGGTCAGATCGCGGAACAGCGGCGGCGGATCGGTGACGAACTCCAGCGGCGGCCGTCCCCACGCCCACGCGCCGAGCAGCACCGGCACCGCGATCGCGACGAGGTGGGCCAGCAGGGAGCGGACCACGTGCGCGGCCCGTTCACGTCGCCGGACCGGCGCCGCCAGGCGGGCGAACGTCGCCCACCGCTGCGGTTGCCCGGCGCCGTGGGTGCGGGTGATGACCTCCTTGCACAGCAGGGCGTGCAGGTAGAGGACGAAGTCGCGGGCGTCGTAGCGGGCGGGCGCGGACGCGACCACGGCGAGCGGCGGCCGGTCCGGATCACCGAGCACCCCGCCTGCCACGAACCGGATCGCGGTGGTCTTGCCGACCCCGCGGTGCCCGGCGAGCGCGATCGCCCCGGTCTCCGACCGCGCGACGGCGGTGCGCAGACGCTCCGCGGCGCCCGTGATGACCGGCGTCGCGGAGGGGGATTCGCGGTAGAGGCCGTCGACCGCGCGGTAGGTGAACTCGGTGCTGTCCGGCGGAGTCCGCTTCTCCTCGACGTAGCGGACCAGCGCCGGCCACACGATCTGCTCGACCGCGTACACCCGCCACAGGTCCTCGACGGGCAACGCGCCGACGCGGCGGAACAGCCCGCGCAGCGGCGCGATCCAGCGGTACCCGATGCGGCAGGCGATCGCGAGCACGGCGAGGTAGGCGGCCACCGCGAACGCGGCGAACCCCCACGGCAGCTGCGGCCACGCCCGGACCAGCAGCAGGTGGTAGCCGAACACGACGGCGAAGGCGGCGGCGAGCCGGAGGTCGACGAGCCGGTGCCCGGGCAGCCTCGACGTGATCACGCCCTCGAAGGCGGGGTCGCGCAGGAAGGTGTCGCGCCCGGTGGTCAGCCGTTCGCGCAGCTCCGGGTCCGCGGACAACGCCTCGCGCGCCTCGCGCAGCGGGATCCGCTCCTCGGCGAGCAGGTCGCGCGCGTCGTCACCGAACAGGACGCCTGCGATCAGCTCGTCGTCCCCCATGGCGATCAGGTTAGATCAGCGCACCACCACGACGTGCTCCCCGCGCGGGACGAACTCGCCGATCACCGGGGCGCCCGGGATCTCGCCTGCCAGCAGGAGGCCGCCCGAGGTCTGGGCGTCGGCCAGGAGCAGGGCCTCCTCCTCGGCCACCGCGGACAGGTCGGTGTGCGGCCGCACCCAGTCGAGGTTGCGCCGCGTGCCGCCGCTGACGTAGCCCTCGGCCAGCGCCGCCCGTGCGCCGTCCACATAGGACACCGCGGCGGAGTTCACGACGGCCGTCACCCCGCTGGCGCGCGCCATCTTGTACAGGTGCCCGAGCAGGCCGAAGCCGGTCACGTCGGTGGCCGCGGGAATGCCGGCGTCCAGCGCGGCACTGGCGGCCGGGGCGTTCAGCGTGGTCATCACCTCGATCGCCTCCGGAAAGCGCTCCCCGGTCGCCTTGTGCCGCGAGTTCAGCACCCCGATGCCGAGCGGCTTGGTCAGCGACAACGCCATCCCGGGCAGGGCGGAATCGTTGCGCAGCAGGCGGTCCGGATCGCCGACGCCGGTGACCGCGAGCCCGTACTTCGGCTCCGGGTCGTCCACGCTGTGCCCGCCCGCGAGGTGGCACCCCGCGTCGGCGCAGACGTCCGCCCCGCCGCGCAGCGCCTCCGCCGCCAGCTCGAAGGGCAGCACCTCCCGCGGCCAGCCGAGCAGGTTCACCGCCACCACCGGGCGGCCGCCCATCGCGTAGACGTCGGAGAGCGCGTTGGCCGCGGCGATGCGCCCCCAGTCGTAGGCGTCGTCGACGACGGGCGTGAAGAAGTCCGTGGTGGCGATCAACGCCAGCCCGCCGGAGATCCGCACCGCGGCCGCGTCGTCGCCGTCGTCCAGGCCGACCAGCAGTTCGCCTGCCGGATCGGACGGCTGCCTGCCGACCAGCCCGCGCACCACGTCCTCCAGCTCGCCCGGCGGGATCTTGCACGCGCACCCGCCGCCGTGCGCGTACTGCGTCAGTCGATGGCCCATGCCCACATCGTGCCGCGTTCGCGCTGCGCGGGCCGCGCGAAGTTGCGATCATGGGGTGTCCCCCGAGGAGGCGTATCCGGTCTGGTGACCGGCGCGGTCTTCAAAACCGTTGGGCGGCAGCCGCTGTCGCCGGCGGGTTCGATTCCCGTCCGCCTCCGCCACCCAGGGAGGAGCGAGGAGTGACGGACCCCCGTCGCCGCGTGCCGCGGACCGACGTGCTGCTCGCGCACCCGCGCCTGGCCGAGGCGGAGCGCGTGCTCGGCCGCGCCCTGGTCAAGGCCGCGGTCGTGGCGGCGCAGGACCGGGCGCGGGCCGGGGAGATCGAGCCGGAGCAGGTGGCCGAGCAGGCCATCGCGGCGCTGCCGTCGTCCGCGACCACGCTGCGGCCGGTGGTGAACGCGACCGGGGTCGTCGTGCACACCAACCTCGGCCGGGCCCCGCTGTCGCAGGCGGCGCTGGACGCCGTGGTCACCGCGGGGCGCAGCACGGACGTCGAGTTCGACCTCGCCACCGGCCGCCGGGCCCGCCGCGGCCGGGGCGCGCTGGCCGCGCTCGCCGAGGCGGTG
>NZ_JBEXTZ010000074.1:21367-45004 GCF_040614195.1 Amycolatopsis sp. NPDC006125 | reverse complement strand
CCAAATCGGTTGCCGAGCCACCGGGTCAAGGCACGCTTTCCCGCCTTGACGCGGTGTCTCGGCAACCGAACACTGAAAGATCGGGTTCGGGAGGGACTCTGTCGATCGGGGCGTAGTGAAGCGAAGCCGGCGCAGTAGAAACCCGCGTAGCGCCCCGAGCCATCTCGATCAGTGAAACGCCCCGCTTGACCACCCGCTCCCGGATCCGGACGATCCTCGACACCCCCAGCGGAACCCCACTTCCGCGATGTGGAATCGAGGTCGGCATGTTCGTGCAGGAGCTCGCCCCGCTAGCCGGTTCACTCGGCCTGTCCGCGCTGGTCGCGGCACTCCCACTGGCCACCGTCCTCGTCCTGCTGGGCGTGGTCCGGATGAAGGCCCACCAGGCCGGCCTGATCGGCCTGGCCGTCGCCCTCATCGTCGCCGTCACGATCTTCGGCATGCCGATCGGCCAGGCGATCTCCAGCGGTTTCCAGGGCGCCGCGTTCGGCCTCTTCCCCATCATGTGGATCGTCGTCAACGCGCTGTGGATCTACCGGATCACCGTGCGCACCGGCCACTTCGACGTGCTCCGCCGGTCGTTCGGCCGGGTCTCCGACGATCCCCGCATCCAGGCGCTGATCATCGCGTTCTGCTTCGGCGCGCTGATGGAGGCGCTGGCCGGCTTCGGCGCGCCGGTCGCGATCAGCTCGGTGATGCTGGTGGCGCTCGGGTTCACCCCGGTGCGGGCGGCGGTCGTCGCGCTGGTCGCCAACACCGCGCCGGTCGCGTTCGGCGCCATGGGCACCCCGGTCGTCACCCTCGCGCAGGTCACTGGGCTGCCGCTGGACACCGTGTCGTCGATCGTGGGCCGCCAGACGCCGATCCTGGCGTTGTTCGTGCCGCTGCTGCTGGTCTTCATCGTCGACGGGCGTCGCGGGCTGCGGGAAACGTGGCTGCCCGCGCTGGTGTGCGGCGTGGCGTTCGGGGTGGTGCAGTTCGCCGCCGCCAACTACGTCTCCGCGCAGCTCGCCGACATCGGCGCCGCGCTCGCCGGCGCCGCCGCACTGGTCGCGCTGCCCGCAGCCCGGAAGCCGGCCCGCGAAGAGGTCCGGACCGCCGTGCTCACCGGTGTGGCCACCGAAACGCTGGACCGGCCGGAGGACCGCGGCGAGGTCGTCCGCGCCTACCTGCCGTACGGGCTGATCATCGTGATCTTCTCGATCGGCCAGCTGCCGCCGGTCAAGCGGCTGCTCGACGCGGCGACGTGGAAGTTCGACTGGCCCGCCCTGTCGGTGGCGAACTCGGCGGGCAAACCGGTGTCCGGCAACACGTTCTCGGTGCCGTTCCTGAGCACCGGCGGCACGCTCGTGTTGATCGCGGGCGTCCTGACCGCGGTGTTCCTGCGGGTCCGCGCCCGGGACGCGGTCCGCGAGTGGGGCGGCACGGTGCACGAGCTGCGGTTCGCCATCCTGACCGTGACGAGCGTGCTCGCGCTGGCCTACGTGATGAACCTGTCCGGCCAGGCCACCACGATCGGCTACTTCATCGCGGGCGCCGGCGCCGGCCTGGCGTTCCTGTCCCCGGTGCTCGGCTGGTTCGGCGTGGCGGTCTCGGGTTCGGACACCTCCGCCAACGCCCTGTTCGGCGCGCTCCAGGTGACCGCGGCGCACCAGGCCGGGCTGTCGCCCGAACTGCTCGCCGCGGCCAACTCCTCGGGCGGCGTGCTCGGCAAGATGATCTCCCCGCAGAACCTGAGCATCGCGTGCGCGGCGGCGATGCTGCCGGGCGAAGAGGGCACGCTGTTGCGCAAGGTGCTGCCGTGGAGCGTGGGACTGCTGCTCGTGATGTGCCTGATCGTGGTGGCGCAGGCGAGCTTCCTCAGCGGGATGCTGCCGTGAGCTCCGGGCGCGTGACCGCGGCGCGGTGCCAGCTCCACCAGCCGTGCACGACCAGCGCCGCGAACACGAGGTAGACCGCCGCGGAGAAGTACAGGCCCGAGGAGATCTGCAGCGGCACGCCGATCGCGTCGACGACCAGCCACACCAGCCAGAACTCGACCAGGCCGCGGCCCTGGGCGGCGAAGGCGACCAGCGTGCCGATGAAGATCGCCGCGTCCGGCCACGGCGCCCAGGAGGCGTCCAGCGCGTCGAGCACCAGCGCCATCACCACGGTGCCGACCACGAACGCACCCGCCATCACCAGCCGCTCGACGGCCCGGCCGCTGCGCACGACCACCCCGTAGACCGGGTCGCGGCGGCGGGTCCAGGCCCACCAGCCGTAGACCGAGATCAGCAGGATCGCGACCTGCCGGGCCGCGAGCCCGCCCAGGTGCGCGGAGGCGTAGACGGCGAACAGCAGCACCGTCGCGCCGACCTGCACGGGCCAGGTCCAGAGCGTGCGCCGCTGCGCCAGGAAGACCACGGCGAGCGCGCACAGCTGGCCGACCAGCTCCGCGATGGAGATCCACTGCCCGAAAACGGACAAACCGTGCTGCAACAGAACGTGCATGGCGCCTCCCGTCTGGCCGGATCAACCTGCCACAAGCGGCGGTGATTCCCTCACCCGCAGTGAGCCCCGCAACATCATCGGAAAATTACTTGCACGATCGAGTGAGAAGACTGGCGGAAAAATATCCACAAGGTCCATAGTGGACCTACCGGTGGGGACCGGGGAGATGAGGCCGCCCGGCGCTGCGAGAACCGCGATGCGCCGGGCGGCCTCGCGTTTACCGGACGGCCGGTTAGAGTCGGTTCACCATGACCCAGACCCACGGCAGCCAGACCCACGGCAGCCAGACCAGCGGCAGGCGCCTGGCCAAGCACCACGGCCTGTCCGCGAAGACGCTGCGCAGGCTGGAGCGCGCCTCCGGGCGCCTCGCCTCGGCCAGCGTCGCCGCGATGGAGCAGCGGCTGCCGTGGTTCGGGCGGCTGCCCGCGGAGCAGCGGGCGAGCATCCTGCTGATCACCCAGACTGGCGCGGCCGGGTTCGTCGACTGGCTGCGGGATTCGCAGGAGGCGCTCAAGCTCACCACCGACGCCTTCCGCGGCGCCCCCGAGGACCTGTCCCGCTGGATCAGCCTGCGGCAGGCGGTCGGGCTGGTGCGGCTGGCGATCGAGGTGTTCGAGGAGCAGCTGCCGGAATTCGCCGCCACCGAGGCCGAGAACGCCGCGCTCACCGAGGGCATCCTCCGCTACGGCCGCGAGATCGCCTTCGCGACGGCCAACTCCTACGCCGCGGCCGCGGAGGCGCGCGGCGCGTGGGACGCCCGGCTGGAGGCGCTGGTCGTGGACGGCATCGTCCGCGGCGACGCCGAGGAGGCGGTGCTGTCGCGGGCCGCGGCGCTGGGGTGGGAGCCGTCGGCGATGGCGACCGTGCTGGCCGGCCGGCCGCCCTCGGACGACCCGCCGAGCGTGGTGTTCGAGGTGCGCCGGCTGGCCGCGCGGCTGGCACGGCCGGTGCTGCTGAGCGTCCAGGGGTCGCGGCTGATCGTGGTGGCAGGCGGCCCGACCGACGGCGACGCCAAGCAGAAGGAGGTCCTCGGCAAGCTGGCGGGCGCGTTCGGCGAGGGCCCGGTGGTGGCCGGCCCGACGGTGGACAGCCTGGCCGAGGCGCACCGCAGCGCGGCCGAGGCGCTGTCCGGGCTGCGCGCGGTGGTCGGCTGGCCGGGCGCGCCGCGGCCCGTGCGATCCTCGGACCTGCTGCCGGAACGAGCGCTCTCCGGCGACGCCGAGGCCGAGCGGCTGCTGATCGAGGAGATCGCGCAGCCGCTGGAGGCCGCCGGACCGACGATGCTGCAGACGGTGGACGAGTACCTGGAGTCCGGCGGGGTGCTGGAGACGTGCGCGAAGAAGCTGTTCGTGCACCCCAACACCGTGCGCTACCGGCTGCGCCGGGCGGCCGAGCTGACCGGCCGCAACGCCACCGAACCGCGGGACGCGCTGGTGCTGCGGGTGGCCCTGACCGTGGGACGGCTGGCCAGGGCACGCGGCCTCTGGTGACCGGTCTCACTTCCGGCCTGCCCGGAACCGACAACACATCAGCGCTGCATGCGGGCCCGCGGGCGCCATTTTTGTAGGCTCCCTACAAGATCGCCGCTCCGACTTGGTGAACGGCGGCATCCCGGGCCCGCCGGGGAAGCATGTTCCCTAGAGGCGTGACAGCAGTGCTCGCTCCCGGACAGGGCTCCCAAGCGCCCGGCATGTTCTCCCCCTGGCTCGAACTCGACGGCACCCGCGAGAAGCTCGCGCGCTGGTCCGAGCGAACCGGGCTCGACCTGGTCCACCTCGGGACCGAGGCCGACGCCGAGACCATCCAGGACACCGCGATCACGCAGCCGCTGATCGTCGCGCTCTCGCTGCTGGCCTTCGACGCCCTTGGCGACGTCCCGGACGACACTCCGGTCGCCGGCCACTCCGTCGGCGAGCTGGCGGCCGCCGCCGCGGCGGGTGTGCTCACCGCCGAGGACGCCGTCGCGCTGGCCGCCGTGCGCGGCGCCGAGATGGCCAAGGCGTGCGCGATCGAGCCGACGTCCATGGCGGCCGTGATGCTGGGCGACCCGGACGAGGTCGTCGCGTGGCTGGAGGGCCACGGCCTGACCGCGGCGAACCGCAACGGCGCCGGGCAGATCGTCGCCTCCGGCGCGAAGGACGCCATCGAGCGCATCGTCGCCGAGCCCCTCGAAGGCACGAAGGTCCGGCCGCTGAAGGTCGCCGGCGCCTTCCACACCTCCTACATGGCCCCCGCCGAGGAGGCCCTGCGCGCGCACGCCGCGTCGATCACGCCGAAGGACCCGGTCCGCCCGCTGCTGTCCAACGCCGACGGCACCGTGGTCACCAGCGGCGCCGAGTACCTGGAGCGGCTGATCAAGCAGGTCACCCGCCCGGTCCGCTGGGACCTGACGATGGACGGCCTGGTCGAGCTGGGCGTCACCGCGACGGTCGAGCTGCCGCCCGCGGGCACCCTGACCGGTCTGGTCAAGCGCCAGCTCAAGGGCACGGTCACGCAGACCGTCGCACTCAAGACCCCCACCGACCTGCCCGCCGCGAAGGAGATCCTGTGAGCCCGGTGTTGCGCCAGAAGCAGGGCCCGGCCGCCACCCGGATCCTGGGCGTCGGCAGCTACCAGCCGGACCGCGTCGTCACCAACGACGACCTGTCCCAGATCATGGAGACCAACGACCAGTGGATCCGTGAGCGGGTCGGCATCATCGAGCGCCGCTTCGCCGAGAAGGACGAGCTGCTGGTCGACATGGCGGTCAAGGCGGGCAACGCCGCGCTCACCGACGCGGGCCTGCAGCCGTCCGATGTGGACACCGTGATCGTGCCGAACTGCACGATGCCCGCGCCCATCCCGAACGCGGCCGGTCAGGTCGCCGACCGGATCGGCGTGAAGGCGGCCGGCGCGTTCGACCTCAACGCCGCGTGCGCCGGGTTCTGCTACGGCCTCGGCGTCGCCTCCGACCTGATCCGCGCCGGCTCGGCGGGCAAGGTGCTGGTGATCGGCGCGGAGAAGCTGACCGACGTGGTCGACCCGGTGGACCGCGCGAACGCGATCATCTTCGCCGACGGCGCGGGTGCCGCGGTGGTCGGTCCGTCCGACGAGCCGGGCATCGGGCCGGTGTCGTGGGGCAGCGCGGGCGACCTGGTCGACACGATCTACATGCGCGACCACAAGTACATCTACCAGGAGGGCCAGTCGGTCTTCCGGTGGGCGACCACGCAGATCGCGCCGATCGCGTTGAAGGCGGTCGAGCTGGCCGGGCTGGAGCCGTCGGACATCGACGTGCTCATCCCGCACCAGGCGAACCTGCGGATCGTGGACGCGATCGCCAAGCGGCTCAAGGCCAAGGGCGCGCGGGAGGACCTGGTCGTCGCCGACGACATCAAGTTCTCCGGCAACACCTCGTCCGCGTCGATTCCCATGGCGCTGGACCACATGCGGAAAGCGGGCACCGTCAAAACGGGTGACGTGGTGCTGATGGTTGGATTCGGCGCGGGCCTGTCCTACGCCGGACAGGTCGTCATCTGCCCGTGATACCACTATCGCCGGCAGGCGCGGGCCTGCCGGTGTCGAACCCCCAGAAAGGAAACACCATCGTGGCGGACAAGCAGGAGATCCTCAGCGGCCTCGCGGAGATCGTCGAGGAGGTCGCGGGTGTCGCGCAGGACGACGTGAGCCTGGAGAAGTCCTTCGTCGACGACCTGGACATCGACTCGCTGTCGATGGTGGAGATCGCGGTGCAGGCCGAGGACAAGTTCGGGGTCAAGATCCCGGACGACGAGCTGGCCAACCTGAAGACCGTCGGCGACGCGGTGGACTACGTCGCCGCGAACGCCAAGTAAGCACGAGCTGAATTCTTCGTCTGAACCTCGGGGAGACTCCTCATGAGCAACATCGACGTCGTGATCACCGGGATCGGCGCGACGACGCCACTCGGCGGGGACGTCGCGTCCACGTGGGAGGGCTTGCTCGCCGGCCGCAGCGGCATCCGGCGGATCGAGGCCGACTGGGTCGAGAAGTTCGACCTGCCGGTCAAGATCGGCGCCACGCTCGCCGAGGATCCGGCGGAGAAGCTGCCGCGCGTGCAGGCGCGCCGGCTGGACCGGTGTGAGCAGATCGCGCTCATCGCCGCCCGGCAGGCGTGGGCCGACGCCGGTTTCGAGCAGCCCGGCGACGAGCGCACGGACGTCGACCCGGACCGGCTCGGCGTGTCCATCGGCACCGGCATCGGCGGGCCGCTGACGCTGCTGGCGATGGACGACCTGCTCGAGCAGGAGGGCATCCGGAAGGTCTCGCCGCTGACCGTGCCGATGCTGATGCCGAACGGGCCTGCCGCGCACGTCGGCATCGACCTCAAGGCCAGGGCCGGGGTGCACTCGCCGGCTTCGGCGTGCGCCTCCGGCGCCGAGGGCATCGCCAACGGCTACCAGATGATCCAGAACGGGCGGGCCGACGTCGTGGTGGCGGGTGGTGCGGAGTCCTGCATCCACCCGATCACCGTGGCCGGTTTCGCGCAGGCCCGGACGGTGTCGACGCGCAACGACGAGCCCGAGCGCGCGTCGCGCCCGTTCGACACCGACCGGGACGGGTTCGTGCTCGGTGAGGGCGCCGGTGTGGTCGTCCTGGAGCGGGAGGACCGGGCGAAGGCCCGCGGCGCGCGGATCTACGGGCGGCTGGCCGGGTACGGCATCACCTCGGACGCGCACCACATCACCGGCAACCACCCGGAGGGCATCGGCCAGATCGCCGCGATGGCGAACGCGATGACGATGGCGGGGCTGACGTCGGCGGACGTGGGGCACGTGAACGCCCACGCGACGTCCACGGTGGTCGGCGACATCGGCGAGGCCGCCGCGATCCGCAAGGCCGTCGGTGAGCACCCGGTGGTGACGGCGCCGAAGTCCGCGCTGGGTCACCTGGTCGGTGGCGCGGGGGCGGTCGAGGGCATCCTCACGCTGCTCTCGATCTACCACGGTCTGGTGCCGCCGACGCTGAACCTGGAGAACCTCGACCCGAAGGTCGGGCTCGATGTCGTGGCGGGTGAGCCGCGGAAGGTCGAGCTGACCGCGGCGCTGAGCAATTCGTTCGGCTTCGGCGGTCACAACACGGCGCTGCTGTTCACGGGCGCCTGAGTTTCGCTGGTATTGGGAGAACCCCGGCCCTTGGTGGCCGGGGTTTTCTCGTGTGTGCGGTCAGCAGCGGGAGAGTTCGGGGGTGGTGGAGCCGGTGACGGTGTCCACCTTCCAGGCGCCGGATTCCAGGGTCAGCGGGAGCACGAGGCGCCAGTGCACGCAGGGTTCCGGGAGTTCGGCCGGGGCGTCCTTGACGTCCTGGGTGCTGGTGAAGCCGACGAGGGCGCGGAGCTCGTCGTCGGCGACCGGGTCGATGCGGTAGACGAGGATGCTGCCGTCCCTCGTCGTGCGGTAGTCGTTGAGCCAGGTGCTCTTCGACTTGGCCTGGACGCGCTCGCGGGTGACGGCCGATTTCCACAGCTCGTAGTCGCGGTTGTTGATCGAGTCGAAGTACGTCTGGAGCAGCGCGCGGACCGTGGTGTTCTGCGGGTGCGCCGCGGCGTCCGGGGTGAGCTCGACGGTGCCCGGCCCCGGCTGCTGCGCGAGCGGCCGGGCCGTCGACGACTGGGCGAGGATCGCGTCCGGGGCCGCTTCGGGCAGCCGGTACAGCTCGCGGGCCAGCAGACCCCCGCCGACCATGATCGACACCACGACGATGACGACGGGCACCAACCATCGCGGCGGTGCTGCGGGAGGCGCCGGCATGGCTGTCACATCGGCAGCGTAGTGGTGATCGTTACCGAGTGCTGTCTTTTGTGCGGAGTGGGCTGGGGTGGTTGGGCCGGGTAGGTGAAGGGGCTCGGCTGTTGTGGGGGGTGTTGTGGCTGGGGTGGGTGCGGGTGGTTACGGCGGTGGGGGTTGGGTTCGGGGTTGGTGGGGCTTGGGTTCGGGGTGGGTGCAGGTGGTGACGGCGGTGGGGCTTGGGTTCGGGGTGGGGCTTGGGTTCGCGGGCGGGGTTTGGTTCGGGGCCGGAGTTGGTTCGATGAACGGCCCGTTCATCGCCGCACCACTGGGCACCTCGCGCGGCTACGCGACGCAAGGCATGAACGGCCCACTCATCACCGCACGACTGGACACCTCACGCGGCGCAAGGCATGAACGGACCATCCATCACCACACGACCGGCCACCTCGCGCGGGCCGAAGCCAGGAACGGTCCGTTCATCGGCGCGCGAGCGGACACCTCGCTGGGCGAAGCAATGAATGGACCGTTCATCGCCACGCGACTGGGCATCTCACGCGGCTACGCGGCGCAAGGCATGAGCGGCCCCTTCATCGCCGCACGACTGGACACCTCACGCGGGCCGAAGCGATGAACGGTCCGTTCATCGCAACACGAGTGGGCACCTCACCGCGCACCGCGCCGAAGCGCCGAGCACCGCTGGGCACCTCACCGCTGGGCACCTCACCGCTGGGCACCTCACCGCGCACCAAGCACCAAGCACCAAGCACCAAGCACCAAGGCAGCCAACCAAAGCCACCCAAAGCCACCCACCCGACTCGCCCGAAGACTCACCCCACCCGGTGCAGCCAGGTGACCGGAGCCCCGTCCCCGGCGTGCCGGAACGGCTCCAGCGCCTCGTCCCAGCTCGAAGCCAGCAGCTCGTCGAGCTTGTGCGCCAGCTGCTCCCCCGCACGACAGGTCGCCACGAGGGTGCGCAGCTGGTCTTCCCCGACGACGATGTCTCCGTTGGCGCTCGTCCGCCCGCGCCACAGTCCCAGCCCGGGCACGTAGCAGAACCGCTCGCCGTCGACGCCGGCGCTCGGCTCCTCGGTCACCTCGAAGCGCAGCATCGGCCACGCCTTGAGACCGGCCGCCAGCTTGGCGCCGGTTCCGGCGGGCGCGCTCCACGTGCACTCGGCGCGAAGCTGCCCTGGAGCGGCGGGTTGCGCCGTCCACTTCAGATCCACTCGGGTACCCAGGGTGCCCGAAATCGCCCACTCGACGTGCGGGCACACCGCAGACGGCGACGAGTGGACGTAAACCACGCCACGGGTGCTCACTGCTGACCTCCGCTACTCGACGAGGGGCGTCTTCCCCTACGACCTCGCGAGCTCGGAGCCTGCGTTCAAGCATCCCTGCCGTGACTGCCCATATTGTGCACCCCGGCGATGGCATTTCGCCACAGGAACCTCAGATGTCGCACGACCACCACTGGACGGAAAGCCGTCAGGCCCCGGCGAGCGCCCCCACGGCGGCGACCGTGTCGACCAGCCCGGCACCCTTGTCGAAGCTCGAACCGCCCTGGTACGGCGCGCCGTCACTGTACTTGTACGCCGTCGACTTGATCGCGGCCTCGATCTCGCCCGGCGTGGCGTCCGGCCGGGACTGGAACAGCTGCGCCACGATGCCGGTGATCTGCGGCGTCGCCATCGAGGTGCCGCTGATCACGTTGTAGGTGCCGAGGTCGAGCATCCCCGGCCCGTTCGACGGCTGCAACCCCGTCGCGCAGATCACCAGGTACGGACGGCACGCGGACAGGATGTTCTCGCCCGGCGCGGACACGTCCGGCCACGTCGACGGGTCCGACGCGAGCCCCCGCGAGGAGAAGTCCGACACGGTCCCGTCGCGCGTCCCGGTGCCCTGGTCGTTGTAGGAGGCCACCGAGATCACGCCGGGCGTCGGGTCCTTGCCCGGCGGGTTCGACAGGTCCGCCGAACCGTCCCCGCCGTCGTTGCCGTTCGCCCACACCGTCACGACCCCCTCGGCCGCGAGTGCGCGCTGCAGCTTGACCGTCGCCGACTCCGGGTCGAACTCGCCGCCGCCGCTCGGGCCGTACGAGTTGTTGATCACCTTGATCGGCGGGCACACCGTCGCCGGCACCCCGGCCCCGCACGGCGCGGCGTGGTTCTCCAGCACCCAGTTCAGGGCGGCGTCCGTGCCCAGAACCAGGATCGCCAGTCCGGTCGAGATCGACACGATCTTCGCCCCCGGCGCCGAACCGCCGACGGACGAACCGTCGGCCAGCGTGTACGGCGCGCCCGCCGCGATCCCGGCGACGTGAGTGCCGTGCCCGCCGAGCGCGGTCGCGTCGGTGTCGACCGAGGTGGGCACGTCGACGATGCACGAGGTGGTCGTGCCGTCGAGGCACAGGCTCTTCAGGTTGCGCACCACGCGGGTCGAGCCGTCGGCGCCGCGGAACGCCGGGTGCGTCGGGTCGATCCCGGTGTCGATGATCGCCACGGACACCCCGCGCCCGTCCAGCGGAGCGCCGTCCACGCCGGTCAACGTGGTGCGTGCTTCGGCGCTGCGGGTCGCGGTCGTGCCGGACGAGCCGAACGCGACAAGCGGGTCGTTGTTCTCGACGTAGGTGACGCCGGCCGCCTTGCGCACCGCGGCGACCTGCGCGGCGGTACCCGTCGCGGCGACGACGCCGATGCGCGGGAACCGGGTGATCTCCCGCATCCCGGCCGTCCGCACGGCCTGCGCGGCGGTGCCCGCGTCCGCCGCGTGCACGAGGGTCGTTACCGGGGTCAGCGCGGTCGCCGTGGCCAGCACCCGGTCGAGCGTGTCCGACACCGGCGCGAGCGGGACCTGGGCGTTCGCCGCGGGGACGGCGCCGGTGAACGGGAGGACGAGCACGGCGGCGGCGATCGCCACCGCCCGCGTGGAGCGCCATCGCATCGGGGTCCCCTATCTCTCCAGCCGGCCCTACGATCTACTAACGAGTAGCACTCAATAGGGTGACCCCGATCACTGTCAATGATCAATTACCCGCACGGGTGTGCCCGAAAGCAGACACCTTCCGCGAGTGATTTTCACACCATCGAGGGTCAGCGACTGCACAGCGCGCTAGCGTAAGCGCGCACGTGAACGGGACCGGGGAGGTGCGAGGTGCGGCTGATCCGCCTGGAACGACAGCCCTCGCGCGTCGCCGACGACGTGCGGGCCGCGCTCGCCGCGCTCGGCCGCGGGGACGACTTCGCGGGCGGTATCGCGCTGGCCGGGGCCCAGCCGCTGCCGAACCGGCCGCCGGTCGAGGCGGTCGTCGTCCTGCCGACCGTCGTCCTGGTCGTGATCGGCGTCGACCTGCCGGACCCGGCGATCCGCCTCGAAGCGCCCCTGACCGGCCAGTGGAAGGCCGACGGCTGGCCACTCGTCGCCGACGGGGACGTCGTCAACCCCGCGGCGGATGCCCTCGCGCTCGCCGACGCCGTCATCGAGCGGCTGCGCCCGGACGTCCCGGAACACCTGCCGATCGCCACGATCCTCGCCGTCGGGCCGTTCGTCGAGGAGATCGAGCAGCCGCCCGCCGACCTCGCCGGCAACGTCCGCGTCCTGTTCCCGACGCAGAACAGCCTGCTCGCGGCCATCGCGTCGCTGACTCCCGCGCCATGGCCGTGCACCCCGGCGCAGGCCCGCGCCCTGATCGGCAAGCTCGCCCCGGACACCGGTCTCACCGACGACGACCTGGCCGCGGAAGGCTTCACGGTCACGGAGGAGTCGGCGACGGTGAAGCTGGCGCCGGTCAAACCCCGCCCCCGGCGGCACCGCCAGGCCGAACCCGCCGCCGTGCCGCCGATCGTCCCGCCCGCCGAGGTGACGATGCCGGTGCCCCGGATCGCCGCGGCCGCGCCCGTGCGCGCGATCCCGGCTTCCGCGCCCGTGCCGTGGCGGCCGGTCGCGGCGATCGCGGTGGCGCTGGTGCTGCTGGCCGTCGTGCTCGTGCTGGTCACGACCGGCGGGGACGACGAACCGGCCACCGCGTCCGCGCCGACCACCGCGGTCACTCCCGCGCCACAGGCCGTCGCGGGCATCGAGTTCACCAAGCGCGCCTCCGGCACGGAACGCACCTGCGCCGCCCGCGCCTACGGGGACCTGCAGGCGCGGTTGCAGGCAAGCGGTTGCGCGGGCATGGAGCGCGGCAGCTTCGAGGCCACCGTGGACGGGCGGGCGGTCGCCGTGTCGGTCGCGGTGCTCACCTTCGGCAGCGACGAACAGGCCGCGGCCTTCAAGCAGCTCGCCGACACCCCGGGCAGCGGCGGGATCGCCGATCTCGCCACGGAGACGCACCAGTGGCCGCGCGAGCCGGACACCGCGGGCGCGGCGTACCAGAGCGCGATCTCCGGCCCGGCCGTCCGGCTGGTGCTGGCCGCCTACGTGGACGGCAAGTCCGCGCCGGACGACCCCGCACTGCTGCGTGCGGCGGGCGCCGCGCTGGGCGTGCGGATCAGTTAGCCGATCGCCGCGGCGAGGATCTCCTCGGCGTGGGTCCACAGCAGAGCGCCGCCCGCGCCGGGCACCACGTGACGTCGCGCGCCCGGGATCCGGGAGGTGAGCAGCGCGCCGAGGTCCGGTGAGTGCACGCGGTCCCGATCGCCGAACCACACCTGCACCGGCACCCGGATCGCGGCCCAGTCCAGCTGCCACCGCGACATGGCGATGATCGTGTCGGTCGCGTAGCCCGCGCCGTCGTTCGCGAACCCCTCCCGCAGAGCCGCGCGGTACCGGGCCAGGAACACCGGATCCTGGTACACCTCGCGGTCGGCCGGATCCGCGCCGTCCAGCACCATCCGTTCCATCCCACCGGGGCCGAGCCGGGCGAAGAACTCCCGCGCGGCCGCCGGGTCCTCCCGCACCCGCGTGACCACGTCCCGCACCGGGCCGGGCAACTGCGCGAACACCCGGGGATCGGCGACCTCGTCGGCCGGGGACACCAGCAGCAGCCGGGACGCGATCCCGTGCTCGGCGGCCGCGAGCCCGAAGACCGCGGCCTGCGAGTTCGCCACGACCGGCACCGGCCCGCCGAGCCGCGTCACGAGTGCGGCGAGGTCGGCGGCGGTGGACGCCGCCGACCGGTGCTGGTCTGGTGTCGAGGCGCCGATGCCGGGGCGGTCCACGGTCACCAGCCGGACCCGGGACCCGTCACCGAAGACCATGGACCGGCCGGTCGCGGCGCCGGCCAGGAACAGGACCGGCGTGCCGTCCCCGGGCCCGGTCTCGGACCAGGCGAGGACCCGGCCGCCGGGGAGCGGCAGCTCATGATCAACGCGCACACGCGAAGCGTCGGCCAGGGCTGCCCTTCCCGCAACCGGTTTTCAGAGCCCGTACTCCTCCAGCAGCCGCAGCCACACCTCGCTGATCGTGGGGAACGACGGGACCGCGTGCCACAGCCTGCCCAGGGGCACCTCGCCGGCGATGGCGATGGTCGCCGAGTGCAGCAGCTCCGCGACGTCCTGGCCGACGAACGTGACGCCGACGAGCACCTCGCGCTCGGTGTCGGCGATCATCCTGGCCTTGCCCGCGTAGCCGTCCGCGTGCAGCGACGACCCCGCGACGGCGATGTCGATGTCGACCACCCGGTGCGGCACGCCCGATTCCGGCTCGGTCAGGCCGACCGACGCGACCTCCGGGTCGGTGAACACGACCTGCGGCACCGCGTGGTGGTCGGCGGTGGCGCTGTGCTTGCCCCACGGGCGGGTGTCCACCGGCTTGCCCGTGGCCCGCGCGGAGACCACGTCGCCGACCACGCGGGCGGCGTACTTGCCCTGGTGCGTCAGCAACGCGCGGCCGGTGACGTCACCCGCCGCGTACAGCCACTCGCCGTCCACTTCGGACACGAGGCCACTGTCGTCGACGGTGAGCGGCTTGCCCGGGGCGAGACCGATGACCTCCAGGCCGAGGTCGTCGGTGGCCGGACGCCGCCCGGTCGCGACGAGCACCTGGTCGGCCGTGACGACCGCGCCGCCCTTGAGCTCCAGCCGGGCGGCACCGTCCACTCGGGACGCTCGCTCCAGTCCGGAGTCGGTGTGCACGCGCACACCGTCGGCCCGCAGGCCCTCCGCGACGGCGTCACCGGCGAAGTCCGGGTACCGGGGCAGCGGGCGCGGGCCGGTGACGATGAGGTCCACCTGCGCACCGAGGCGGGCCCAGGCCTGCGCCATCTCGACGCCGACCACCCCGCCGCCGACGACGGCCAGCCTGCCCGGCACCGTGCTGCTGGACGTGGCTTCGCGGGATCCCCACACCGGCACCTCCTCCAGGCCCGGGATCGGCGGCGTCTTCGGCACGCTGCCGGTACAGACCACCACGGCGTGCCGCGCCCGCAGGACCCGGCCGCCGTCCACAGTGATCTCGCGCTCACCGGTGATGCGGCCGCGACCGCGGATCGTCGTGATGCCCGCGCCGCGGGCCCACTCGACCTGACCGGTGTCGTCGCCCTTGCCGGTGAAGTAGTCGCGGCGTTCGAACACCGCCGCCGGGTCGAGCGCTTCACCCACCGGAACGCCGGGCAGCCGCCGGGCCGCGGCGAGCGCGTTTCCCGGTCGCAGCAAGGCTTTGCTCGGAATGCAGGCCCAGTAGGAGCACTCGCCCCCGAACCGTTCCTGCTCGACCAGCGCGGTGGACAGGCCGCCCTTGACCGCCCGGTCCGCCGCGTTCTCCCCCACTGGTCCGCCACCGATCACGATGACGTCAAAAGTCTCCTCGGACATGGGTCACAGCGCACACCAGCCCGGCGCCCGGCGCAAGTGGGGCGGGTATTCTCAGCGGCAAATCGTAAGTACTGGAGGTTATCGGTGGCGAAGAACACCGCGGTGCAACTACTGGACGACCTGAACGGCGAACCGGCCGCGGAGACGGTGCGGTTCGGCCTGGACGGCGTCGAGTACGACATCGACCTCTCGGACTCGAACGCGGGCAGCCTGCGCGAGCTGCTGGCCACCTACGTGCAGGCGGGCCGCCGCACGGGTGGCCGCAAGCGCCCGCCGCGCCGCCTCGCCCCGGCGAAGCGCACGCGCCGCACGGCGAACTCCAGTGCCGCGGCCGCGCGGAAGGCCGCGGAGTCCCCGGCGAAGAGCACCCGCGCGACGGGCGCTGCCGAGGCGAAGGCTGCCGGTGCTGTTGGGAAGCGCACGGCGGCCGCGGGCAAGACCACGAAGGCGGCCAGCGCTGCCAAGGGCAAGACGGCGGCGGCTGCCGAGGCCACCACGCCCAAGCCGGCCACGCGGCGCAAGGCCACCGCGGCGGCGCCGAAGACCACCGCTGCCAAGGGCAAGAAGGCGGCGGCTGCCGAGGCCACCACGCCGAAGCCGGCGACCCGGCGCAAGGCCACTCCGGCGCCGAAGACCACCACGAAGGCCGCGGCGAACACCAAGAAGACCACGCCCGCCGCGAAGCCGTCCCGCGCCAAGGCGAAGGCCACCGAGACCGCGCCCGCCAAGGCGAACGCTGCCAAGACCGCGCCCGCCAAGGCGAAGGCCGCCGAGGCCGCGCCCGCGAAGGTGAAGGCCACCGAGACCGCAACCGCCAAGGCCGCGCCCGCGAAGGAGAACGCGACCGCCAAGAAGCCGGCCACCAGGAAGGTCGCGCCGGCGGAGAAGGCGCCACGCAAGAGCGTGCGGAAGGCACCGCCCGTGGTGTTCTCCGCGGCCACGAACTGAGCCGGACATCCCGCGCCGGGGCGCTCCAGCAAAGCGCCCCGGCAACTGACCGGGACGTCCGGCGCCACGGCGGCGAGACGCCGCAGACCCCAGCGGCATCAACCATCTACCGCGACGCCCCGGTCGCACTCGGCGAGGGCCGTAGGTCCCTACGGCCCTCCCGCCGCCGGGCGCTCCGATCGTCCCGGTCGCTGACCGCGCCAACCTGGCGCCAGGGCGCGCTCAGCGATGCCGCAGATCTCAGCAGCCGTCAAGCATTCCCGCCGCCGGGGCGCTCCAGCAAAGCGCCCCGGCGTGATTCCCACGGCCCCGGACTCACCGGTCGATGCCGAGGTGCTCCCGCAGCGTGGTGCCGCTGTAGTCGGCGCGGAAGACGCCCCGCTCCTGCAACAACGGCACCACCTTGTCCGCGAACGGGTCCAGCCCGCCGGGCGTCACGTGCGGCACCAGGATGAACCCGTCGCTCGCGTCCTCCTGCACGTACGTGTTGATCGCCTCCGCGACCGTCTCCGGCGAGCCGACGAACGTCTGCCGTCCGCTGACCTCGACCACCAGGTCCCGGATCGACAGGTTCTTCGCCTCCGCGAGCTCCCGCCATTGCCGCACAGTCGCCACCGGGTCGCGGTACATGCGCGTCTGCGCGCGTCCCTTGGCCACCGCCTCCGCGCCGACCGCCGGCTCGACCTCGGGCAGCGGGCCCTCCGGGTCGTAGCCGGACAGGTCGCGGTTCCACACCTGCTCCAGGAACTTGATCGCCGTCTGGCCGCTCACCTGCTGGTACCGCACGACGTTGGCCAGCTCCTCGGCCTCCGCGTCGGTGTCGCCGAGCACGAAGGTCGCCGCGGGGAGCACCAGCAGCTGGTGCGGCTCGCGCCCGTAGGCGGGCAGCCTGCGCTTCACGTCGGCGTAGAACTTCTGCCCCGCCTCCAGCGTCCCGTGCCGCGTGAAGATCGCGTCCGCCGTCGCCGCGGCGAACTCGCGGCCCTCGTCCGAGTCGCCTGCCTGCAGGATCACCGGCCTGCCCTGCGGCCCCCGCGGCACGTTGAACCGGCCCGCGATGTCGAACTGCGCGTCGTGGTGCTCGAACGCCCCCGCGCGGGCGTTGTGCAGGAACACCCCGGACGCCTTGTCCGCGGCGATGTCGTCCGCGCCCCAGGAGTCGAACAGCTCGAACGCCGTCTGCAGGAACAACTTCGCGCGCTGGTAACGCTGTTCCTCGGGCAGGTAGCCGCCGCGGCGGAAGTTCTCGCCGGTGAACGCGTCCCACGAGGTCACCACGTTCCACCCGGCGCGGCCCTCGGACAGGTGGTCGAGGCTGGCGAACTGGCGGGCCACCTCGTACGGCTCGTTGAACGTCGAGTTGATCGTCCCGGTCAGGCCGAGCCGGTCGGTGACCGCGGCGAGCGCGGCCAGCACGGTGAACGTGTCCGGGCGGCCGACCACGTCCAGGTCGTAGATCTTGCCCGCGTGCTCGCGCAGCCGCAGCCCTTCGGCGAGGAAGAAGAAGTCGAACTTGGCTCGCTCGGCCGTCCGCGCGAGGTGCGTGAACGAGGAGAACTCGATGTGGCTGCCTGCCTCCGGGTCGCTCCACACGGTCGTGTTGTTGACGCCGGGGAAGTGCGCGGCGAGGTGGATCTGCTTCATCGCGTCGCTCCTGCGTAGCGGTTGGCGGGGCGCTCCAGGCCGAGCAGGCCCCGCAGCGTGCCGGCCTCGTACTCGCGGCGGAACGCGCCGCGCTGCTGCAGTTCGGGGACGAGCCCGCGGGTGATGGCGGTCAGGTCGTGCGGCAGGGCGCCCGGACGCAGCCGGAAACCGGACAGGCCCGCATCACGCCAGGCCAGCAGCTGGTCGGCGAGCTGGGCCGGGGTGCCGGTGAAGACCAGCGCGTCGGAGGTGAACTCGGCGCGGTCGTCCAGGCGGGCCTTGCGGTCGCGGGCGGCCTGCTCGGTCTCGTCGAGGAACACCACGACGTCGCCGAACATCAGCAGGTCCGCGCGCAGGCCGCGCACCTCCTGCCCCAGAGCGCGCGCCTCGTCGGTGTCCTGCGGGGTGAGGAACACGAGGTCTGCCGAGCGGGCGGCGAGCCGGTGGATCTCGGTGACGTGCGAGAGCACCGCGACCGGCGGCTGGCCCTGCGGCGGGCGCGGCGTGATCGACGGGCCCTTGACGCTGAAGAACCGCCCGGTGAAGTCGATGTAGTGCAGCTTGTCCCGGTCGATGAACCGGCCGGTGGCGGTGTCGCGGATCTCGGCGTCGTCCTCCCAGCTGTCCCACAGCCGCCGCACGACCTCGACCCAGTCGCCGGCCTCCTCGGCCAGGTCAGGCAGCGGAACCGGGAACTCGCGGCGGCCGAAGTGCGCCGCGTCGTCGGGGCTGCTCGCGATCCGGACGCGCACACCGCCGCGCCCGGTGGACACGTAGTCGAGCGTCGCGATCGCCTTGGACAGGTGGAACGGTTCGGTGTGCGTGGCGATCGCCGTCGGCAGGAACCCGATGTGCCGGGTCAGCGGCGCGACGCGGGCGGCGATCAGCACGGCGTCCAGCCTGCCGTCCACCCGGTCGGTTCGGCCGTCCCGCGGCGCGCCCAGTGAGTCCTCGATCGTGACGAAGTCCAGCAGGCCGTGTTCGGCCTCGATCACCAGATCGGCCCAGTACCGCGGGCGGAACAGCTCGTCCGGGCGCGCGTCGGGCTCCCGCCACGCGGCCGGGTGCCAGCCCGCGCCCTCCAGTGCCACCGCGAGATGAACCATGCCTCGCTCCTTTCGCCTCCCCCGGTCCAGCGATCGGGCGGCCCGCGCTATTTCGCGTACCACCCGTTGGGACGCCTACGGTGGAGGCATGTACTCCAAGGAGATCGAGGTGAAGACCGGCGGCCGCGCCGTGGTGCACGACCTGACCAGGGAGGCCGAGGCGTTCCTGGCCGAAGCGGACGCGTCGGACGGCCTGCTGCACGTCTTCGTGCCGCACGCCACCGCGGGCCTGGCGATCCTGGAGACCGGCGCGGGCAGCGACGACGACCTGCTCGCCGCGCTGGACGAGCTGCTGCCCAGGGACAACCGGTGGCGGCACCAGCACGGCAGCAAGGGCCACGGCCGGGACCACGTGCTGCCCGCGCTGGTGCCGCCGTACGCGAGCGTTCCCGTGCTGGGCGGGTCGCCGGCGCTGGGCACCTGGCAGTCGATCTGCCTGGTGGACACCAACATCGACAACCCGGTCCGGCACGTCCGGTTCAGCTACCTCGCCGGCTGAAGCTCCGGCGCCGCCTCCACCGGCACCGCCGGCTTCGCCCGGCCGGGCCAGAGGACGACCACCAGGCCGGCGACCAGCATCGCGCCGAGCACCCAGATGCCGGAGGTCACGTCCGGCGCGTCCGGGGTGCCCTGCAGCAGGCTGCGGGTGCCCTCGGTGGAGAAGCGGAACGGCGTCCACGACCACAGCAGGGCCCGGTAGGCCGGGTTGAGCAGCTCCGGCACCTGCCCGGCGACATTCGGCGCGAGCAGGTAGAGCGGCGCGAGGATCGCCATGGCGCGGATGCCCAGCAGGCGCAGCAACGCGGCCTGCACGGCCGCGAACGCCGCGGCGACCAGCAGGATGTAGCCGAGGACGTCCCAGCCGAGCGGCAGGGACGAGTCCCACAGCGCGAGGAACCCGGCCGCGACCCCGGTGATCAGCACGGCGGTGACCGCGACCTGGGTCAGGCGCGCCGCGACGCCGATCCGCCGCCCGGTCCGCTCGGCGACGACGACCAGGATCGCGCCCGCGGCCAGGCTGCCGACCCACGCGAGGATGCTGACCGCGAGCGGCGCCGTCCGGCCCGCGGGGCTCGCCGGGTGCACGGTCTCCACCCGCACCGGGGCGGACGGGGTGCCGGTCGCCTGGCTCATCGCCGTCGACAGCGCCTGCCCGGCGCCGGTGAGCGCCTGTTGCACGACCTGGGTGCCGCTCGGGTTGACCGCGCCGGACACCACCACGCCCACCTGTCCGGGCGCCAGTTCCAGCACGCCGTAGACGTCCTTGTCGTCGAGCAGCGTCCTGGCTTCGGCGGGTGTGGTGACCCGCCAGCTGAGGGCTTCGCCGCCCTGGCTCGTGAGCTGCCCGGCCGCGGCGCGCAGCTGCGGCGGGGCGTTGTCCGGCACCGCGACCGCCACCGGCAGCCCGTCCGGTTCGACCGACGCCTGGACCCCGACGGTCAGGAATCCCAGCACCACCGCGATCACCGCACCGGCCAGGGCCGCCAGCCCGGCCACCGGCCTCCGGGATGTGCCAGCCATGGGGACCTCCCCTAAATTTCTTCGACTGTTGAATTCAAGGGGAACGGTAGCCCTGCGCTCGATCGAAGTCAACGCTTGATGAATAACGGTCTTGGTAGCGTCGGCGGACGTGACGAGCAGTGCGCACCGGCTGGTGCTGTGGGACATCGACCAGACCCTCATCGACCTGCGCGGGGCGGGCCGCGGCTGGTACCGGCAGGTGCTCGAGGAGGTGACCGGCGTCTCGATGACCGCGATGCCGGACTTCTTCGGGCGGACCGAGCGCGCGATCACCGCGGAAGTGCTGACGCTGCACGGGATCGAGCCGACCGAGGAGCTGATCCAGCGGATGTGGGCGGCGCTGACCGCGGTGTCTGAGCTGGCGCTGCCGGAGCTGGCGAAGCGCGGCCTGGCGCTGCCGGGCGCGGCGACGGCGCTGGCGGGGGTGGCCGCGGCGGGCGGGGCCGTGCAGTCGCTGGTGACCGGGAACCTGCGGGAGATCGCGTGGCACAAGCTGTCCGCGTTCGGGCTGCACACCCACTTGGATTTCGAGATCGGCGGCTACGGGAACCTGTCCGCGCACCGGCCGGACCTGGTGGCGTACGCGGTCGACCGCGCCCATGCGACGCTCGGGCGCCCGTTCGAGCCCGCGTCGGTCATCGTGGTGGGCGACACGCCCCACGACATCGACGCGGCGCGTGAGCATGGCGCGGTCGCCGTGGGCGTGGCGACGGGCCGGTTCGACGCGGACGCGCTCCGGGAGGCCGGGGCGCAGGTGGTGCTGCGCGATCTCAGCGACACGAAGCTGGTGCTGGCGGCGGTCTTCGGGGAGGGCTGAGCGTCTCGGCTGGGCGCCGGGTCAATGCGGACGCCCGCCTGGGGCGACCACGCGTGCGGCACCGCCGGTGCGCCCACTCGCGCCGGCGGCCGCGTTCAGCCAAAACTGACCGCCCCGACCGGGCCGCGCCAGGCAACCGCGACCTCAACGACGCCAGCTCGCACTTCGCCGCCGCGTTCGGCGAGGGCCGACACGGCAACGGGCCCGCCGCGAAAAGCGACGGGCCCGTTGCCGGAAAAGCGGTTCAGCCGCGGACGAGTTTGACCAGGTGGTCGACCACCGCGTCCACCGCGATCTCCTCGCGGTCGCCCGTCTTGCGGTCCTTCACCTCGACGACGCCCTTCGCCAGGCCGCGCCCGACCACGAGGATCGTCGGCACCCCGACGAGCTCCGCGTCGGCGAACTTGACGCCCGGCGTGGCCTTCCGGTCGTCCAGCAGGACCTCCACACCGGCCGCGTCGAGGTCGGCGGCCAGCTTCTCCGCGCCCGCCGCGATCGACTCGTCCTTGCCCGCGATCACCACGTGCACGTCGTACGGCGCGACCTCACGCGGCCACACCAGGCCCAGCTCGTCGTGGCTCTGCTCGGCGATCACCGCGACCAGGCGCGACACGCCGACGCCGTAGGAACCCATCGTGATGCGGATCGGCTTCGAGTCCGCGCCGAGCGCGTCCAGCTGGAACGCGTCGGTGTACTTGCGGCCCAGCTGGAAGATGTGCCCGATCTCGATGCCGCGCGCCGCGACCAGCGTGCCCTGCCCGTCGGGCGAGGCGTCGCCTTCGCGCACCTCGGCGGCCTCGACCGTGCCGTCCGGGTGGAAGTCGCGGCCCACGACGAGGTCGACGACGTGGTGGTCGGCCTTGTCGGCGCCGGTCACCCACGCCGTGCCGGTGACGACCCGCGGGTCGACCAGGTACCGGACCCCGTTGTCCTGCAACGCCTTCGGGCCGATGTAGCCCTTGACGAGGAACGGGTTGGCGGCGAAGTCGGCTTCTTCGAGCAGCGCGACCTCGGCCGGCTCCAGCGAAGCTTCGAGCCGCTTCTGGTCGACCTCGCGGTCACCGGGGATGCCGATGCCGAGGATCTGCCAGTCCTTCTCGCCCGGCTGGCGGATCTTCACCATCACGTTCTTCAGCGTGTCCGCGGCGGTGAAGGTGCGGCCAAGGTCGGCCTTGTCGTTGAGGTAGTTGACCAGCGTCTGGATGGTCGGCGTGTTCGGCGTGTGGTGGACCTGCGCCTGCGGTTTGTCCTCGATGGACTGAGCGGGCGGCGCGGGCGTGACGACGGCCTCGACGTTGGCCGCGTAGCCGGACGCGTTGCTGCGGACGTAGGTGTCCTCGCCCGTTTCGGCGACGGCGAGGAACTCCTCGGACGCCGAGCCGCCCATCGCGCCGGACGTCGCCGCGACGATCACGTACTCCAGGCCCAGCCGGTCGAAGATCCGGATGTAGGCGTCGCGGTGCAGCTGGTAGGAGCGGGACAGGCCGTCGTCGTCGAGGTCGAAGGAGTAGGAGTCCTTCATGACGAACTCGCGCCCGCGCAGGATGCCGGCGCGGGGGCGCGCCTCGTCGCGGTACTTGGTCTGGATTTGGTACAGGATGACCGGGTAGTCCTTGTACGAGCTGTACTCGCCCTTCACGGTGAGGGCGAACAGCTCCTCGTGCGTCGGGCCGAGGAGGTAGTCGGCGCCCTTGCGGTCCTTGAGGCGGAACAGGGCGTCGCCGTACTCGGTCCAGCGGCCGGTCGCCTCGTAGGGCTCGCGCGGCAGCAGCGCGGGGAACAGGATCTCCTGCCCGCCGATCGCGGCCATCTCCTCGCGGACGACCTCCTCGATCTTGCGCAGCACCCGCAGGCCCAGCGGCAGCCACGAGTACCCGCCCGGCGCGACCCGGCGGACGTAGCCTGCCCGCGTCAGCAGCTTGTGGCTGGGAACCTCGGCGTCGGCCGGATCCTCACGCAGCGTGCGCAGGAACAACGACGACATCCTGGTGATCACTGGGCTGCTCCTCGGTATCGAAACGCGGTGTGAACAGGGTAGTCAGGGGCGTCCAGCGGTTTTCGGGCGGGCCGGGATTGTCGGTGGGGCGCGCTACCGTGCCGAGATGACTCTCGAACTGGGGATGGTGACCGTGGACTGCGCGGATCCACGGCAGATGGCGGCGTTCTGGTGCGCGGCGCTGGGCGTGCGGGTGGACCTGGACTGGGGCGAGTACCTGGTGCTGACGCCCGCGCGCGAGGGCGGCGTGCGGCTGGGGTTCCAGCAGGTGCCCGAGGAGCGGGCCGGGAAGAACCGGCTGCACCTGGACCTGGCGACCACCGACCGGGACGGCGAGGTGGCCCGGCTGGTGGGCCTGGGCGCGGCGAAGCTCGCGGAGCACGAGGTGCCCGGCCTGGCTTGGACAGTGCTCACGGACCCGGAGGGAAACCAGTTCTGCGTGGGCGAACCGCACTGAGTTTTTCGCGGTTGCCGGCCCGGCGCGGTGGGTTCCACGGCTGGGTCGGCAAGTTCCCGTGCGCGGGGCGGTGGGTTCCACGGCTGGGTCGGCAAGTTCCCGTGCGCGGGGCGGTGGGTTCCACGGCTGGGCCGGCAAGTTCCCGTGCGCGGGGCGGTGGGT